>CAZGBY010000006.1:15982-40203 GCA_964524125.1 uncultured Clostridium sp. | reverse complement strand
CTTCATTTATATTATATGTTATTAATCATAAAATATCAAGTCTAATGATATTTTTTTGTAGTTTTTATGATGTTTTTTTAATATAATTTTATTCAACAACTTCACAATCCATATACATCTTATCAATGGCGAATCTTTCACGTTCTTCTTTATTAAATACGTGAACTAAAATATCACAACCATCTAAAATAACCCATTCAGTATTAGCTCCACTTACTCCTTTAATAGGAAGTGAAGCCTCATTAAATCCATCTTTTAAATATTCAAGAACTGCATTTAATTGACGTACTGAATCTACAGACGCAATTACCACATGAGAAAAGAATGGGCTCTTTTCATTTGTATCATAAACTTTAATATCACATGCATTTACACGTGAAAGTGCATTTTTAACAACTTCTACTTTTTTCATTTTAATCTTCCTTTCATATTCTTTAAGTACTTTATATTGCATAGGATGGGGTTCTTTATTTTCACTTTTTAATAGCTTTATAACTCTTAATGTTGATTCATAAATAGCTTCATCTATACCTTTATTAAGTAAGATATCTCTTACATCACAACAACTTTGATATTTTCTAGTTTCTTCTGTATAATCACTTATTAAAATAATCTCATCAAGTAATGTCATATTAGTATGACCAAAGACATGATATTTAATTGCTTGTTCTATTTCATCATTTATAATATTAAATAATAATTTAGGAACTTTACTAGATGCATATGCATGATATAATACTTTACAATCTTCGCATTCTTTAATCTCTTCTTTTGAAAGAATTCTTGACATTTCTTCATATGATTCATATTTATAATAATCATGAAGTAATGATGCTATTTGACAAGATTTAACATCACAACCATATTTATTTGCAAGTTGCGTTGCCATCTTACAAACTCCTTCTATGTGATAAAATCTATCTATTCTATCAGGATATTGTTTACTATACTTTTCTTTTACTTTATTATAAATATTTATAACTTCATCATCATCATATAATTGCAACACGTTTAAACACATCCGTATCCTTTATAGTTTTAACTTTTACCTTACAAGGCTTATTTATAGATACAAACCCCAAACCTGAAATAACTATATCTTCTTTATTTTTACTAGATATTACAAATTCCTTTTCAATATATTCTATTTTTTCAAATTCTTCCCTAGAAGGTGGAGTTAAAATTTCACCACCATGAGTTTGTAAAAACGCATTACTTCCTTCATACTTTCTTCTATGAATTGTTATATTAGCAGAAAAATAACATGTAAATGAAACATTTTCTCCTTCAAGTAAAGTAATTTGTGCCATTGCACCAAAAAATACTGTATTTAAAGGCTTTATTTGATAAGTAATAGGTTTGATTTCTCCTTTAGGTAATATTTTATCATAAGATTGAGGAAGTAGTTTAGATAAAATATTATTTTCATTTATTAATCCTGGAGTATCTATAAATGATTTATTATCTAAGAAAAATGGTATATTAATACTATTTAATGTTGTACCTGGAATAGGTGAGGTAGATATAACATCAGTTTCAGTTTTAGTAAATCTTTTAATTAAAGCATTAATAAGAGATGATTTACCTACATTTGCACATCCCATAAAGTATACATCTAAATCACGACGTAAAAAATCTATAGTATTCATTAAATCATCTATATAATATCCTTTTTTAGAAGATACAACATGAATCGCATCAACTTTAAAAAACATTCTATTTACCATATAACTTAGCCAATCAACAATGTGATTAACTTTAACTGATTTAGGAAGTAAATCTAGTTTATTAGCTACAAGTACTACATTTTTTCCTCTTAATTTATCAATAATTTTAGGTATAAAAGTACCAGTAAAATCAAATAAATCAACTATTAATACGATAAGACCTTTTTTAGAAAGTAAGTCATCTACAACCATTTCATATTCTTTATTAGTTGCGAGTATTTTAGGCATTTCATTATAATTATTTAATCTAAAACATCTCTTACAATAAAGTTTATCTTTAGATGAATCTATTTTAGGTATAAATCCCCTTTTATTAGGATCTTCTTCTTGAAGTGCCGTTCCACATCCTTGACAGTATCTTACCATTTTTTGTCCTCCTCATACTTTTTAAGTTTAACTATGTAAAGACCATAATTTTTTCTTTTTACCTTATTAAGTAATTTCTTTTCATTTTTTCTATTATGTCTTGTAATCCATCTTTCTGTTTTATTATCAATAGCCTTAACAAGTACTGTATAAAATTTCATTCGTTTAGAACCATATACATCAGTAAGTAATTGATCTCCAAGCTCTATAACTTCTTCTTTTTTATATTTTAAAGAAGCTTTTCTTAAAGCTTTCTTAAATCCTCTTTTTAAAGGTTTAGTAGAATAATATACATATTTTAAGCCTAAAGCATCTGCAAATCTCTTAACTCTTTTTTTACCACTATTAGACACAAGTATTACTTCAAATCCTAAAGATATAACATAATCTTTCCATTTAAATAGTTCATCACTGGGCATATCTTCTTTATAAGAAATTAAAGTATTATCTAAATCTGTAAGAATTAATCTTTTACCTTGTGAATATAATTTATTGTAATCAATGTCATAAATTGACGAAACATAATCATCAGGAATTATTTTTTTATATGGTATAAACCAATTTAACATAAATATCACCTAAATGATTATATCAATAATTTAGGCATTTGTAAAATAGAAAAGGGAGTTTTTATGTTTAGTTTTTTATTTATTTTACCTTTTATAGGTTCTGTTAAATCTGAGGCTTATCCTAGTAAGTTAGATCCAGATGAAGAATTAAAACTTATTAAAGAAATGAAGGAAGGTTCAAAAGAGGCTAGAGCTAAACTAATTGAACATAATTTAAGACTTGTAGCTCATATTGCAAAAAAGTATGATAATACAAATGAAGATAAAGACGATATCTTATCTATTGGTATTTTAGGTTTAATAAAAGGTATTGATACATTTAAATTAGAAAATTCAAATAAGTTATCTACTTATTGTTCTAGATGTATCGAAAATGAAATATTGATGACATTAAGAAGTAAGAAAAATAAAAAGAATTATGTATATTTATTTGAATCAGTAGGTCAAGATAAAGAGGGTAATCCAATTGAACTTATTGATTTAATTCAAGATAAACAAGATGATATTTTAGATATGATGGAACATAATTATAAGATTAATGAGCTTAAAAAAGCTTTAGATATATTATCATCTAGAGAACTAGAAATTATAGAATTAAGATATGGACTTAATGGAAAAGTTCCTATGACTCAAAAAGAAATATCTTCTTCAATGAAAATAAGTAGATCTTATGTATCAAGAATTGAAAAGAGAGCTTTAATGAGATTATATTTATATTTAACAGATAATAAAAATGAATGATTTCTCTCATTCATTTTTATTATTGAATATTTAAATTATTTATTTGAAGGTCTTACATAATCAGGATCAGTAGATATTAATACTGGTATAATAATAGGATTAGCCTTAGTAGTCTTATATATTAGTCTTGATAAGTCATTTTTTAAATCATTTTTAAATTCAGACCAATTTACAAACTTTTCTTTTAAATGCTTATCGGCTACTTTATTAAATACATTATTAATGTCATCTTTAAAAGATTCATTTTCTTTTAAATAAGTAAATCCTTTAGATACTATTTCAAGAGGGGTAAGTAATTTCTTTGTTCTGGGATTAATATTAGAACAAACCATTAAAACGCCATCTTCTCCTAAAAGTTCTCTATCTCGCATTACAACATCACCCACATCGCCAACGGCTTCACCATCAATTAAAATTTCACCAACTGGAAGTGAATCAGTAATACCTACATATTTACCATCATCAATAGATAAAACATCACCACAATCTAGAATTTTAAGATTATCTAAATCAAAGCCAACACATTTAGCAATTTGTATAAATGCATATTGATGACGATATTCACCAATTACAGGAATTAAATATTTTGGTTTTAATAAATTTAAAATTAGTTTAAGTTCTTCTCTATCTGCGTGTGATTCTACAAGTAAATTAGATTTTAAGGTTCTTACATTAGTTGTGACTTTATATATCATATCTAATGTACGAGCAGCCATTTTTTCAGTACCAGGATGTGGATTTGTTAAAATGATTACTGTATCAGTCGGTTCCATATGCACAAGTCTATCAATCTTTTTAGCCATTCTTTGTAACATAAAGTAAGGTTCATGACGCTCTCCTGTTACAATTACAACTAAGTCAGGGTCATTATTTTTTCTTACATCATCTATAAATTTTAAATTAGCTATTTTATCATTTGGGATTCTTAAATATCCCATTGTAATACCTAAATTTACAATTTTTTGAGTTTTTCTTCCTAATATTGCAATCCTTCTTCCAAAATCAAGAGCAGTATCAATAATCATTTGAATACGTTGTAAATCATTTGAAAATAAAGACGCTATTATTCTATTTGAAGTTTTCATAAACATATTTTGAATTCTTTGTTTAAATTCAAGTACAGTACCTCGTCCTCCTTCTTCTAGAGCACCCATAGCCTCAGGAAGTAGGGCAAGTACACCTTCACGTGATGTTTGAACTAATGTTTCATACATTGATACAAAATCTGTTTGATGAACATTTTGGTCAAAAGTAAAGTTACCAGTATATACTATATTACCATCCTTAGTATTTATAATAATACCCATAGAATCTGAAATATTATGAGATACTTCAAAGAATTTAACTGTTATATCATCAAATTTTAATTTTGATTTATTATCAACAAGTACAAAATTTTCATCTTTGTTAAGTTCTTCTTTTAAATCTTCACGAACAAGTGCTAGTGTAAATCTAGAGCCATATACTTTAGTTTTAATTTCTTCTAAAATATAAGATACACTACCAATATGAGTTTCATGACCATGAGATAAGAAAATACCTACAACTCTTTCTTTATTTTCTACAAGATATGAAATATCAGGAATGATATTATCAACTCCATAAAGTTCTGATGTAGGATATTTAAGTCCTGCATCTAAAACAAAGATTTTTTCATCAATTTCTACTATATATAAATTTTTTCCAAGTTCTCCAAGTCCACCAAGACTTGATATATTAATTTTACTCATAATAATTAGTATAAATAAAAAAGTTTATTTATACATCCTCCTTCTATTAAATTTTAATAAAATCGAAAATCATTAATATAATTTTAACATAATTATTTTATGCTGTAAATATTTTTTTAATCTTAAATTTTAGATTTATGTAAATTATTTATAAACACAATATAAATTATTTCAAATCAAAAAAAGTATATGCATAAAAACATATACTCATATTAATCTTCTTTATTTATAAATTATTTAGATAAAATCTCTGCATGATCATCAAATACTGCAATAGTATATTCCCATTGTGCACTATATGAACCATCTTCTGTATAAATAGTCCATTCATTTTCAGCATCTAAATATACTTGACGTTTTCCTTCATTCACCATAGGTTCAATAGTAAATACCATACCAGGTGTAATTAACATACCTTCACCTTTTTTACCTACATGGCATACGTATGGATCTTCATGTAAATCAAGACCCACACCATGACCTCCTACTTCAAGTACAACAGAAAAGCCATGAGATTTAGCATGTCTGTTAATAATATATCCAATATCACCTAAAGTAGTTTTCCAAGGTACGATAGCTTCAAATGCTTTATCTAGGCATTCTTTTGTAACTTTAACAAGCTTTTCATGACGAGCATCTGTTTTTCCACCTATAATATACATTCTAGACGCATCACCATAATAACCATCAAGTCTTGTAGTACAATCAACATTTACAATATCACCAGGAAGTAAAATATCTTTACTTGATGGGATTCCATGACAAACTTGGTCATTTATAGATGTACAACAACTTTTAGGAAATCCTTCATATCCTAGAGGTGCAGGGTATCCACCAAGTTCTTTAGATACTCTATTTACAATTTGATCAATTTCTTCTGTTGTCATTAAAGGTCTAATAGCATTGCTAACTGCATCAAGTACCTTACTATTAGCTTCTGACGCAAGGCGAATGCCCTCAATTTGTTCTTCTGTTTTAATCATTTCATCAGTAGGAACTAAAATATTTTTATCTCTTAGTTCATTTAAACGTTTAATTATTTCATCACGATTCATAATAATTCCTCATTTCTAATTAAATTATAAAATAATAAATAAAAATATGCAATAAAATTATATAATTCCTTCTTGAATCATTGCGTCTGATACTTTTTTAAAGCCTAAAATATTAGCACCTTTTAATGTATTATATTTATCATTAAAATCAATAGCGCAATTATAAACATTTATAAATATTCTTTCCATAATTTCTTTAAGTTTACTATCTACCTCTTCAAAGCTCCATGACATTCTAATAGAGTTTTGACTCATTTCAAGTCCTGATGTTAAAACACCACCAGCATTAGCCGCTTTAGCAGGCCCATAAATTACTTTTTTTTCAATAAAATATAAAGACGCATCTAAAGAACATGGCATATTAGCACCCTCACATAAGGCAATTATACCATTTTTAACAAGTTCTTTAGCATCATTTAAATCAATTTCATTTTGTGTTGCACAAGGAAGTGTAATATCACATTTAATCTTCCAAATAGATTTAGCGCCTTCATAATATGTAGCATTATTATATTTATTTAAATATTCTTTAATTCTTGATTTTTTAACTTCTTTTAATTCTTTAATATAATCAAGATCAAGTCCATTTTCATTAAAAATTACACCATTTGAATCAGACATAGCTACAACGCAAGCTCCAAGTTCACGTGCTTTATATGCAGCGTACAACGCAACATTACCAGAACCTGATATAATAACCTTCTTATTTTTAAATGATTCATTTTTATAGACTTCTAAAGCTTTATTTGTAAAATAACAAAGTCCATAACCAGTAGCTTCTTTTCTTGCTAAAGACCCACCATAACTTAACCCCTTACCAGTTAATACACCAGTATTTTCATTACGAATTTTCTTATACATTCCATACATATAACCAATTTCTTTTGCACCAACACCAATATCACCGGCTGGTATGTCTGTAAATTGCCCTATATGACGATATAATTCTTGCATAAATGCTTGACAAAATCTCATAATTTCCGAATCTGATTTTCCCTTAGGATCAAAATCAGCACCGCCCTTAGCGCCACCCATAGGAAGACCAGTTAAAGCATTCTTTAAAGTTTGTTCTAGTGCTAAAAATTTAATAATTGATAAATTTACACTAGGATGGAATCTAAGTCCTCCTTTATAAGGACCAATTGCCGAATTAAATTGTACACGATATCCAGTGTTAACTTGAACCTTATTATTATCATCAAGCCAACATACTCTAAAAGAAATCACTCTTTCAGGATTAATAAATCTTTCTAATATTTGATTTTCTTCAATTTCTGGATTAGTTATAATATAATCTTCAATTGAAGATAATATTTCTTTTGCCGCATCACAAAATTCTTTTTCATTATTATTTTTAGCATATACATCATTTAATACATTATTTATATAAGACATAAGATCACCTCATAGTTACTTATACTATAAACTTTTTTTTAGATAAAAGAAATAAAATATTTAAAAATAATTTATGAAAACGCTTTCTTTTACTTGTTGACAAAATTCTTTATTCATTTAATATAATTTGATTTATAATATTTATATATTAAATATGGAGGTAATTTATGACATTATCTTTAAATTTTATTAACAATGATACTCCACTTTGGATGATTATTTTATTAATTCTTGCAGGTCTTGGTTTATTTTTATTTGGTATAAACTTACTTTCATCATCTTTAAAATCAATTGCTGGTGAAAAACTAAAACAAATTATTGAAAAATCAACTAATTCTCCAATAAAAGGAATCCTAGTTGGAATTATTATTACTATACTAATTCAATCATCATCTGGTACAACAGCTATTATAGTAGGTCTTGTTAGTGCAGGGCTTATGACTTTACCACAAGCTATATGTGTAATTATGGGTGCTAATATTGGTACAACTATTACAACCGTTATTATAGGACTTCCTATTTCTGATTATTTTATCATTTTTGTAGGAATAGGTGCTATACTTTATTTTTTCTTTTCAAAAAAGAAAATTAAAGATATAGGAAGTGCTTTATTTAGTTTTGGAATCTTATTTTTAGGTCTATCTTTAATGAGTGGTGCTTTAAATACAATTTTTATATCATATAAAGATGAAACTACATCTTTATTTACTAATTTTTCTAAAGTTCCCATTCTTGGAGTATTTATAGGCGCAATTTTTACTGCAATTATTCAATCATCTGCGGCTTCTATTGGAATTATTCAAACATTATATTCACAAGATATTATTAAATTAAATGGAGCACTAGCAATATTAATAGGAGCTAATATTGGTACAACTATTACCTCTTTAATATCATGTGTAGGTACAACTGTTGAGGCTAAAAGGACTTCTTTTATACATATATTATTTAATATAGTTGGTGGAATAATATTTATGATATTATTATATCTATATACTTTAATTATGTCTAATTTAGAAAATGTATTACATCTTAATAAAGAATTAACTATAGCATTATCTCATATTATATTTAATTTAGTATCTACGTTTATATTATTCTTCTTTAGAGGTTATTTAGCTAAATTAGTAACTATAATTATTAAATCTAAAGATGATAATAATCCAATAATAACAGGATTAAAAGATTATTCATTGTGTAATAATTCACCTATTTTAGCACTAGAATTTGCTAAAAAATCTATTTTATATATGAGTGACGTAACCATAAATTATTATAATTTAACTAAAGATTTTTCATTTTCTAATACAAAACAAACTAATCAAGCATCTTTATATGAAATAGAACTTGATACATTAGATTCTTTAATTCATAATTATTTAATCAAAATTTCATTATCTAATCTTGATAATAATTCTTCTAATATTTTATCTAAATATTTAGATACAATTAAAGACTTAGAAAGAATTGGGGATCATTTATCAAATATAGTAGAATTCTTTGATGCAAGATATAATCATAATATAGAATTATCAACTGAGGCTTCAAATGATTTAAATGATATGTATAATTTAGTTTATAAAATGTTAAATTCATCTATAACATCTTTTAAAGATAATAATAAAGGTGAAGCATTAAATGTAATAAATTGTGAAGAAAAAATAGATGAACTTGAAATTATTTACAGAAAGAAACATATTTTAAGACTTAATAGTAGTAAATGTAGTTTATCTAATTTTGATTTTTATGTTGATATTCTTTCAAATCTTGAAAGAATTGCAGACCATACTAATAATATTGCAAGTAATATTTATTATGATAATTTTGAAGAAATAGAAAATACTGGGTTAAAACTTAATATGTTAAATTAATGGTATAGCATTTAGTTATACCTTTTTTATATAAAAAAAGAATATTGCTATATAACAATATCCTTATAACTATTATTTAAGTATTTCTTCTCTTAACTTAGAAGCTATTATTTCACATTCTTCATCAGTAAGTACTTTTAAACCCGGATTCATTAAAAATACACCATTCCATTCAAATTCATCCTTGTATTTAGGAACCAAATGAAAATGTAAGTGACATCCAGAATCTCCATAAGCTCCATAATTTACTTTATCTGGATTAAATACTTTATGAATAGCATTTGAAACAGTATTAATATCAGAAAAATATTCATTTCTTTCCACGTCAGTCAAATCAGTAATTTCTGATACATGTTTCTTATGCGCTACAATAACTCGCCCTGGATGAGATTGTTCTTTAAAGATGTAAACATTTGAAGATTTAAGTTCACAACAAAAATATCCAAACTTAGCTACAAGCTCTCCTTTCATACAATAAGCACAATTTTGATCTAACATAATTAATTCCTCCAATTATTCTTTATCTAATTCTAATTTTTGATCTTCTATATATTCAATATTACCATTTATATCAAATGTAGTATTTTTACAATAAATATTTGAACATTTCTTTAATGTATAAGTATTTAACGCTTTTATATAAGAATTACTTATATAAATATCTTTGATAGTATCTTCATTTATACCAATCACTTTAAGTGCACATTTAGATGAATTACAATATATATTATCAATATAAATATTGTTAAAATATGGAATATCTAAACTATCTTGTGTTATTACATCATCAGTAAGTTCATGATCCATCTTATAAAGTGAATAATCCATATTAAATATCATAGCTTCTGCTATAATATCTGTCATATTAATATTTTTAAGATAAATATTATCCACAACACCACCTCTACCTAAAGCTGATTTGAATCTAATACCAATATCAGTACCTACAAAAGTTAAATTATCACATATAACATTTTTAACTCCACGAGACATTTCAGAACCTATTACAATACCACCATGAGCATGGTATACAATTGAGTCATGTATATAAATATTTTTTGATGGTATTTTTATTTTTCTCGCTTCTTTATTCTTACCAGACTTAATACAAATACCATCATCACCTACTTCAAATGTTGAATTTTTAATTTCTACATTTGAACAAGATTCAACATCAATTCCATCACCATTTTGGGCATAATATTCATTTTTAACCGTAACATTATCTAATGTTAAGTTCTTACAAAATAAAGGATGTATATTCCAAGCAGGAGAATTTGAAAAAATTACTCCTTTAAGTAAAATACGATTACAATTTATAAGTGATAATAAAACAGGTCTAAAATAATCATAATAATCAGATGCTTCTTCTTTTGTTATACACTCTTCTGTTTTAATACATCCATCATATGAAGATTTAGATGGATACCATATGCGTCCTTCTTTTCCATTTACAAAATAAGGTGACATATTAAGACAATTATCAAAGAATTTCTTAGTAACCTTTATTTCTTTTAAAGGACGCCAAGAAAAACCATCACCATCAATTGTACCACGTCCTGTAATTGAAATGTCATTTTGACCATTTGCAGAAATAGGACTGTTACATCTAAGTCTATTTATACCTTCCCAATTTGAATCTGCAGGTGTATAAAATTCTTTTATCTTAGGAAACTTTAAATAACAATTAAATGGTAAATATAAATTAACACCACTTTTTAAAACAATAGGTCCGGATAAAATTATTTTACTAGGAAGTATTACTCTACCTCCTCCATTTAAAGAGCATTTATCTATTACATATTGAATAATATCTTTATTGATTTTAGGATCATGTCCTAATATTTTATAATCTTCTACAATATAATCTTCATCTATTATATTAGGAAGTTCTATTTTAAAGTTTATCATACTACAAAATCCTTTCTAACTTAATAATACTATTTTATATAATTATATTTATAATTTAAAGAAAAAGTATCACAAATTTTCATTATGATTTTTAAGTTCTACAATAGGAAGACTCCATTTAAATTTATAAGCAAGTAATCTTATTATAATTATAAATAATGAAACTATAATAATATTAATATAAACATTTATATTTAATCTAAGTAAAAAGTAATATATTAAAGCACCTACTATCGTAGGGAGTGCATAAATATGTTTTCTAAATATTGCAGGGATTTGACCTGCAAAAATATCACGTAACATTCCACCACCACAAGCAGTTAAAAATGACATAAAAATTATCAAAAATCCATTACCTTCTATTCCCATTTGATTAATAGTAATATTAGCACCTACTATTACAAATGTTGCAAGACCTATCGCATCAGTAATTACTAGTACATCCTTATACCATTTATATTCAGTAATACTATCATCTTTAATTATATATAATATTATAAATAATATTAAACTAGTAATAAGTCCAAGAATTACATATAAAGGATTACAAAACAAATTTTGTGGAATAATTCCAAGCATTGTATCCCTAAGTAATCCTCCACCACAAGCTGTTACACATCCTAAAATTATAACTCCTAAAACATCAAGTTTTCTTTTAACACCAATCATCGCACCAGAAAGTGCAAACGCAACTGTACCAATTACTTCTAAAATTAAAATTAAAGTATCATACATTTTACTTTACTTCTCCGATTCATATTTATCAATAATTATTTGAACAAGTGGATGACGTACAACATCCATTTTTTCAAATTTAACAATTCCAATTTGATCTACATTCTTAAATAAGTTACACGCTTCAATTAATCCTGATTTTTTACCTGATGGTAGGTCTATTTGAGTAACGTCACCAGTAATAACCATTTTAGAATTAAATCCAAGTCTTGTTAAAAACATTTTCATTTGCATACGTGTTGTATTTTGAGCTTCATCTAAAATCGCATAAGCATTTTCTAGCGTTCTTCCTCGCATATACGCAAGTGGTGCAATTTCAATAATACCTCTTTCAATATAACTTTTAGTTACCTCAACACCTAAAGTATCATAAAGTGCATCATATAAAGGCCTTAAATAAGGATCTATTTTTTCTTTTAAATCACCAGGTAAAAATCCTAAAGATTCACCAGCTTCTACAGCAGGACGAGTTAAAATCAGATGCTTAATAATACCTTTTTTAAGAAGCGATACTGCATATACTACTGCTAAGTATGTTTTACCAGTACCAGCAGGTCCAACACCAAACACAATATCTTTACTTTCTAGTTCTTTTATATATTCTCTTTGTTTTAAAGTTTTTGGATATATAGCTTTATGAGTAAATGTTCTTTCAATCATTTTAGGCTTTTGATATAAATCTTTACATAAAGATTCTTTACCTGCATCTAGTAGATTTTTAATATATATAATATCTCTATTTGATATATTATAATCATTTGATATCATTAAATTTAAAATATCAAATAATTTTGTTATTTTATTTATTATACTATCATCATTTGTATTTATTATAATATTATCAATATTAAGTTCTAATTTAATATTAAATAAATCTTCTATTAATTTAATATTAATATGATTAGGACCAGATATTAGTTTTAAATTTTCATTATCTTTAAAATTATAAGAAATAATCATAGTTAATTTAGAAGGATATAAAAATCCTTAATCCTTTCTATTTATTTTAATAAATATTTAAACTTATTAATTGATAATATTTTATCAAATATTTTATTAAAAGTCACTTTAAATATAATAATATTTAACAAGATTTAAATATTCCTATAGATTCTTCTTTTTTAATTAAAAATTTAAATGTGTATGATAGTTC
Organism: uncultured Clostridium sp.; assembly: GCA_964524125.1. Lineage (GTDB taxonomy): Bacteria > Bacillota_I > Bacilli_A > Acholeplasmatales > Anaeroplasmataceae > CAG-307. Next base: position 26,950 of record CAZGBY010000006.1, on the reverse strand, counting down.
ATCTTCATCATGACGTAATAATTGCATATTTATTATCTTTTCTTTATCAAAATGTTTATTTAAATTAAAATCATCTATAATTTCGTTATATGCAAGATTATATGCATCTTCATAATTATATCTATTAACTATATCTTTTATTTCTATTTGTTTAATTTCATAAATCTTAAAGAAATTAAATAAATTAAATTTTAATTTCTTTTCAGTTTTATAAGATTGATAAGATGTTTTTTTATTAAGTGCAAAATTAAAATTAAATAAACTTATTAAGTTATATTTATTATTATTTCCAGTTTCAGCTACATCAACTTCTTCTTTTAAAATAGAAATTATCTTTTCCTCATAAATAGTACCATATATTACACCACGTGGTTCTACTAATGTATTTTCATAATTTCCTGATATTAAAATGTCTCCTTTTTTAACATATTGATTTGGCTTTATATTGCATATACCACAATATATTTCATATGAAGAAATTATTGCATCACATTTTGAAACTATATTTCCACAATTTATATTTGAAGATGTTTTATCATTATCATTTATAGTAACATAAATAGTACTGCCTTCTTTAGTAATACTTATCCATTCATAATCTGTATATGTTTGTCTTATATTTGAAGATAGATTTTCAAAATCACAACTAATAAAATCCCAAAACATAAAATGTTTGTACTTAGATTTAATAGTATCTTCTATTTTATCATTTATTAAGTATGAACCATTAAATGAAATATTTGATACTCTAAATGAATTTATATAAAGTATACCTAATGCTATAAATACAGATAAAATTAAAGATAAATTATTAAATAATCTTCTTTTAATTTTTTTAATATTATTATCAATAAGTTTATAAGATATTTTATTATTATCTAAGTATTTAAGTGTTACATCATCAGTTTTAAAAAATACTTGTCCATCTTTAAGTTGTACACAAGATGATACTATATTATTACTATATTTAAAAAATAGATTTTTCTTCATTGATATATTATATACACTCATTTTATTTTCTCCTTATTTCTTTAATTTTTCCTTTTATTTCTATTACATATTTATTCATACTTTTAACTTCTAAATTATTACCTATAATTTTGTAATTTGAAAGTAAAATTTCATCATCTGTTATATCACATAACTTATCATATTTTTCTATAAATAGATTATCATCTATCCATATGAGTTTTTCTTTAAACATTAAAGACAAACTATCACCAATTAATTATATTAATTTAATACATAATTTATTACGTATAATTCATTTTTTCAAATAAATTTAATTGAAATACTATCGGAATATCGTTATAATATTTATAAGGTGATTTTATGCATTTAAAAGAATTTATAGAACTTAATGGATATACAATATATGGATTTTCAAAGAAATTTAAAATTCCAAATACAACAATTTTAGATTTATGTAGTGGTAAAACTAAAATTGTAAAAGCGCAATTAATTACTATCAAAAATATCGCAGATAATTTAAATGTATCCATGGAATTTATATATAGACTTGATTTTAAAGAAAATGATTATTTAGAATGCAATTTACCTAAATATTTAGAAGATTCAATCCTAGATTACTGTAAAAACATTAATACATTACATTTTGATATATTCTACTTACAATTACAATCTGATATAAATTGTGCCGAAGTAGATGAACAAATAAGTTCTAAACAAGCTTCATATCTTAGAGAAAAATATTTATAATTAGGAGACTTTTATAATATGATTGATTTTACAAATTCTATAATTACAAATAAAACTTTTAATGGTGCAAACGGAAATAAATTATCAATAATATATAATAATGAAAAATATATGTTAAAATTTCCTCCACATGCAAATTTAAATAAACATATGAGTTATGCTAATAGTACTATTTGTGAATATATTGGTTCTAATATTTTTAAAATGATTGGTATACCTACACAAGATACATTGTTAGGATATTATAATTATAACGGCAAAAATAAAATAGTAGTTGCTTGCAAAGATTTTACTAATAAATTCGAAGTTATTCAAGATTTTGCATCTTTAAAAAATACAATTATCGATTCTAAAGGATATGGTTACGGAACTGACTTAGATTCGATTTTAGAAACTATTGACTACCAAAATATAATTGAGCCCCAAATTTTAAAAAATAGATTTTGGGATATGTTTATTGTAGATGCATTAATAGGAAATTTAGATCGACATAATGGAAATTGGGGTTTCTTATATAATCTTGAAACCGAGCAAATAAAATTAGCTCCTGTTTACGATTGTGGAAGTTGTTTATATCCACAAGCAGATATTAACGTTATGAATAAAGTATTAAATAGTGAAAAAGAAATCGATGTACGAATTTATGAATTCCCAGTTTCAGTAATTAGATATGATGGAAATAAAATCAATTATTTTGATTTTATTTATAATGGATTTAATAAAGATTGTACTGCTGCTTTACTTAGAATTTTCCCTAAAATTGATAGTAATAAAATTAATAAATTAATAGATGATATAGAATGTTTACAAAATATAGAAAAAGAATTTTATAAGGTTATGATTCAAAAAAGAAAAGAAAAAATACTTGAAGTTAGCTTTAATAAATTTAAAAATATGATTTAATTTTCATTCTAATTATTCATCTTAATATATTTAAGATTTAATTTGTGAGGTAAATATGACATATATAGAACTTAAACATATAAATAAAATTTACAAAGGTCAAATAGAAAATCACGCACTAAAAGATATATCATTTTCTATACCAAAAGGTCACTTAACAGTTATTTTAGGTCCTTCTGGTGCTGGTAAAACTACTTTACTTAATATTTTAGGTGGAATGGACTTTCCATCAAGTGGTGATATTATAATTGATGATAAAAATATAAGTAAATTAAGTACTAAAGAATTAACAAAATATAGGAAAGATGATGTAGGTTTTGTATTTCAATTTTATAATTTAATGCCAAACCTTACAGCATTAGAAAATGTTGAACTTGCGTGTGAAGTAAAAAAAGATTCATTAAATCCTAAAGAAATTCTTTCTTATGTAGGACTTGAAGATAGGATTTCTTCTTTTCCTGCTAAACTTTCAGGCGGAGAACAACAAAGAGTTTCAATCGCAAGAGCGATTGCTAAAAATCCTAAAATATTACTTTGTGATGAACCAACTGGCGCACTTGATTCTCAAACTGGTAAAAATATTTTATCATTACTTAAAAATATATCAAATCAAGGTAAAACTAATGTAATTATTGTAACTCATAATTCATTCTTAAAAGATATTGCAAATGAGGTTATCTATATTAAAAATGGACAAATTGACAAAATTATTCAAAATGATAAACCTAAAAATATAGATGAAATTGAGTGGTAGTATGAAAACATATTTTAAAACAATATTTAAAACAATAACAAATAATAAATCTAGATTTTTATCTATGATGTTAATAATCATGCTAGGAATTTGTTTTGTAACTGGTGTTGGTGGAATTACTCCTAAACTTGAAGATAGTATTTGTGAAGAATTTATAGATAAAAATGTAAGCGATTTAATTATTAAAACATCAAATCAAGAAGGTTTTTCATCTGATGAAATCGATTCTATTTCTTCTTTTGATTTTATTAAATCTATTGAATTTATAACATCTTTTGAAGATACGATTGATAACAATATTGTTAGTTTTAATTATATAGACTTTAAAAACAATAATATTAATAAATTAACACTTCAAGAAGGGAGAATGCCAAGTGCTTATAATGAAGTTGTAGTTGAAAGAAAATCTAATACTATTAAATGTTATAATATTGGAGATGAAATATTATATAATGATACAAAACTTATAGTAACAGGGATTGTATATAATCCACTTTATTTTTGTCAAGATGGAGAACTTGCAAATGATAGTGTTACATATTTATCTAATATAATTTATTTAAATTATAATAGTTACTTGCCTGTTACAGATTTACATATTAAGTTTAACAATACTAAAACAAATTATTTTAAAAATAGCTATATAGAAAAAGTAAATGATAATATAAATATTATTAAATCAAATATTAACATAGATAAATACTTCTTCTTAACTCTATACGAGAACAAAAGTTTTCAAACTTTAAAAGGAATCAATGATAAAATAGACGTAATTGCTACAATGTTTCCGATATTTTTTATACTAGTAGTATGTCTTGTAATACTTACAACTATGACAAGACTTATTACTGAAGAAAGAAAATACATTGGTTGTTATAAATCACTTGGTATATCAAATAATAAAATATTATTTAAATATATCTTCTTTTCCTTAATATGTTCACTTTTAGGAATAATACTAGGTTTAATATCTGGTGCTTATATATTACCTACAATAATATATAAAGTATTTAATATAGTGTTTTTCTTACCTAAAATGACTTCTAAAATTAATATAACAACTGGTATTATTTCTTCTTTAATAATGATTATATCTATATTATTTGTAACCATTTATATAACAATTAAAGATATAAGTGAAACACCAGCTAATTTATTTAGACCAAAATCACCTAAAGATGGAAAAACAATATTACTTGAAAAAATAAAATTTATTTGGAATAATTTAAAGTTTAAATATAAATCTTGTTATAGAAATATATTTAGATATAAAGGAAGACTTTTAATGATTGTTATTAGTGTTTTAGGTTCTACTGCACTTGTATTTGCAGGCCTTGGACTTTATAGTATATCAAGTAAACCTTTATATTTAAATGGTATTAAATTTGATGGTGGAGATTCTATAAAATATGTCGCAATAATTGTAGTAATATTTGCATTACTTCTTACTATTTTAGTACTTTATAATATAACTAATATGAATATATCAGAAAGAAATAGAGAAATAGCTACATTAAAAGTACTTGGATATTATGATAAAGAAGTATGTATGTATATTTTTAGAGAAATAATTCAAATGGCTCTTTTTGGAGTTATTTTAGGAATTCCATCAGGACTTTGTTTCTTATATTTTATTATGAAATATCTAGAATTTGGTTCTATAAATGATATTGGTATAATAACTTATATATTATCATTTGTTTTAGTATTTATATTTATTATAATAGTAAATTTAATATTAATACCTAAAATTAAAAAAGTTAATATGAATGATTCTTTAAAATCATTAGAATAGCATAAAAAGTCTTTTTCAAGACTTTTTATTGTTATCTTTATTTTCAGTTTCTATACTTCTTGCATGAAGTGGTTTATTTATAATTAATAACCTTTTATCTATTTCTTTATTAAATAATTTATTAATAAATGGTATTGAAATAATACTTATTAAAATAAGTGTGATACATATAAAACCAAGTGGTGATGATAAAAATAACAATAGACTTCCTATATATTTTATTCTTTTATTTTTATAAATACCTATCATATCATTATATGTTATTTTATTTGTATCAGAATATTGATTTGAATCTCCTTTAAGTTCATAATAATAAGTATTTTCATCTTCATTATATTCAATACTTATTATTCTGTGAATAATAAAGTTATTACTCAAATCTTTATAAATTATAATATCATATAATTTTAAATTTTCTTCATTTGGTAATTTATCAATATAAATAATATCATATTTATCTATTTGATTAGATAAATTATTTAAAGTTAAGTAACTATTATTTTCATTTTGATAAGCCATAGAAGATGATTTAACTACCATAAATTTAAAAGAATTTATATTATTAATTTTAAATATAATAAGTAATATAAATAATACAAAGATTATTATATCTAATATTATCAGTAAAAGTTTTCTTAATTTTGAAAACTTTATATTTTTTTTAATATTTAAAGATGATATTTCATCATCTAATACACCACTACGTAAGCTTTTAAGATATAGTTTAGTAAGTATCGTTATAATAATTATAGATATTATCAGTAAAATAATAAGTAATATTATATTTAATATAAACGAATACAATTCAAAACCTGATATTAATATCATTATTCTTCTGTGACACTAAAATTAAATGTTATTATATAATTCTTTAATAACGATTCAAGTTCATAATAACTTGTTGGCGTTGGTAAATATAAATCATCATTTAAACTAATTAACTCACAAAGTTCTACTTGCCATACATCAACTGCACATACGGATGTAAGTTCTTTAAATGTAAATACTTCTTTTCCTTTATAAATTAAATTGTTTGATGTAATTTTACATTTCATTTTTACTTTTTCAACTTTTTGAGTTTCATCACAATCATCATCAAAACCAGTAAATGTAACTGTTAAAGTGCCATTTGCTTTAAGTATAGCTTTATGAGGCATTTTTAAATCTTCATCTAATGTAATACATAAATTATGTGATGTAACACTAAGTTCTCCTTTAGGAATAATATTCCATTTTATATCTGACAAAGACATATCAGTACTATAATCAACATCTGAAATATCATCTATGGCTTTAGTGTAAGTCCAAGATGCATATACTCCTGTTGTAAGTAAGAAAATACATAAAGTTAAAACTAAAGTGATTTTTTTTGCAAATTTCATTTTTAATCTCTTCTTTCTAAATTTTAAATCATATTAATATATGCAAAAACCGAAAAATATTATACTAATAAAGTATTAAATTTGAAATTAAAAATAAATTTATTTATTAAATCATTAATTTTATTATATGAAATAAAAGTAAAATCTTAAATTAAAAATAATAAATATAAAATAATAGATAGAATTATGTCAGTTTATATAACTTAAATTTTATGAATTAAAAACTTCATCAAGTACTCTAAAATAATCAAAATCAACATAACCTAAAGTTTCTTTTGTAGCATATGAAAATAATGCGAAACGATATCCTACAAAATAATTTAAAGAATATTGCATATTTAAAGAACTTCCAATTTGATAATAATTATCCCCATCAAGGCTATAATAAAAATATGCTTTATCAATTTTTTCATCTTCATTATAAAATATAAAATCCACTTTTAAATAGATATAATCTTGATTTAAAGGAATTCTCTTCTCTTCAAAAGTTATAGGATCATAACCTTCTCCATAAAAAGTATTATACATCACAATATATTTTTTATTATTTTCACACAAAACACCAACAAATCCATAAAGATAACCTAGTGCTCCAAGTCCACAATAATCTCCATCTTTCATTCCTTCAAGTTCGATTTTTGTATAACCCGAACAAGAAGGTCCAAAAGTTCTTTGAGTTAATGTATTTCTAGCATGATAAAAATCATTTACAATATTTGAGTTTGTTAATCTTAAATATCCTTCTCTTTCAGTTAAAGACCAATATTTATTATTAGGATTATGATTAAATTGCCACTGAAGTCCTAAATTAGAACCATTATAATCATATTCACCATCTTGATAATAATCACTAGTATAATATTGTTGAGAAAATGAAATATTTTTAACATAAAAATCAGATAAATATCCTACTTGTGTACCATCTGATGCAATATCATCATCGTCCCACCAATTTTGGTTAATAATGAAATATACTTTATCAAATTCAAAAGTTGTATTTAATGTATAAGTCACATCTAAATAATACCAACTTTCTTTATTTACTAGAAAACTTGACATATCAATATATTCTTCTTCTAAAGTATTAGAGTTATAAAGTTTTAATCCTACTTTGAAATATTTACTAGATTTTGCAGTGTTATATATTGTCGTATCTTTATAATATAAATCTAAAGATATATTATAAGTATATCCTGAAAATATATTATTACATATCTCTTGTGAAATACCTTCACCTCTATCAACTCTATTAGTTACCAATATCATATTATTATTTAAAGATATATTACAATTACCTTCAATCCACAAACCTTTATCAGTAGGTGCCCAAGAATATATATTATCACTTATAAGTTCTTGATTTGCATACTTGTTTAACTCTTCTTGTGTTTTATCTGAAATATTAGTTTTATATCCTGAATAATTATACCTATTTTCATAATAATTTATATCACCATTTGTAAATTCATCAGATTTTGTTATTTCATATTCAATATTTTCAACTTTAATTAATTTAGTATTATCTATCTTACCATTATTTCCAAATATAGGAATACTATTTACAAAATTAACCTCAATTAAATATGGCACTCTTCCTACTGAACCTTTATCTTGAAATAACATTGAATAGCATTTACCTTCATTTGTAAAGAAAATACCACCTTGAGCAATATAAGAATCATTAAATACAATATCTCCTTCATATTTACCATTAATAGAATTACTAATATAGCAAAGTTCAACTCTACCAAGATCTGAAAAGCATATTAAAAAAATATAATATAAACCATTTATTTTATAAGCATGCGCACCTTCAGGTGATACATCACCTGGTATATTTGAATAATTTTCTTTAGTTAAAATATTTTCTTTTAATCCATTTTCTTTTATTTTAACTTTCATAATATTATCTATAATATAATATTCAAGTTCACAAACCCATATATTTGAGTTCCCATAAATTATGTATAATTTATCATCATCAAATAAAAGTGATGAATCATAGAATAATTCTTCTTTAATTAAAGACGCATGCCAAGCACCATTTTCAATATCTGAAGTTGTAAAAATATAAGATGTATTTGTAGAAAATGACATTACAGATACAAAATAATATCCCTCATGATATCTTAAAGACGCAGCCCAAGAACCACCAGCATAGGCATCAAGTCCATTTCTTAATGCTAAATAATCCGTATCTGCTAAAATATCATAAACATAATTAACGGTTTTCCAATTAATTAAATCACAAGATTTTAAAATAGCACAACCAGGAGACATATGCATAGATGTTGAAATCATATAATAAGTACCATTAACATTTATTACGTCTGGTTCTGGTAAATCTGTATATAATACTGGTTCATTTAAATTTGCTTCTTTATATTCTTTTTTATTATTATTAGTACTTATAAACTTTAAATAAATAAAACCAAATAATAAAACTAAAACAATTATAATTACCGATATTTTAAATATTTTTCTTTTTTTCATATACTTCACCTAATTAAATGGATAAGCTTCTTCTTTAAATGCACTTATAATTGCATAAAATGAATATTTTGGATAATAGTGAATATCTAAAAGTCCACTATTTGTCCCTGCAAGACCATGTGAATACTCGCCTTCTATTAAAAATGGATCATCTACTGTATTCCACATTGTTAGGGCTGTAATCCCCTTATAACCTTCACTTATTAATTCTTTATTTAAATTAATTAACATTTTAACAAATAAGTAAGTAAGTTTTGCTTGATTTTGTTGTGACAAATCACTTTCATCATAATTAATTATAGTACATTCAGTAAATTGTACTTCAAGTCCTGCCATGTTATAAGTTCTTACTGATGTTGCAACAAAGCCATTTGAATCACCAAGTGCAAAACCACCATTATTTGCATAATCTTTTTGTGCTATACCAAAATATCCTTCTATTCCTACTCCATCAATTAAAATAGTCTCTTTATCTATTAATTTAGTACCATCATATGATAAAATTTCATTTCCATTTTCATCATATATTGGATTACCATCATTTAACCATGAAGCTACTTTTACAAATTTAGATGCATTATCATCAAAAGATGCATAATCATTATAAAATAATTTAATATTATTACCTGCATATTTTCTTGCGTATGCATAGATTAATTTAAAATAATCTTTTCCTAAGATAGTATAAAACATATTTTCTCTACCATCTTCCCAAGACTTCCTTACATAATATTGGCTATCTGCATAATTAGTATCATAACAAAGCCCTTCATTACTAACATCAAAACTATAAGAAATACCAGGATATAATGTTTCATAGTGTGTTATAACTTCTTCTATATAATGTTCAAGTCTTAATCTTAATGTTTTAGCATCAACATAAGGTAGTGAAGTATCATATTTTTCTCTAAAGAACCAATCATAAGTTGTCCCATCGTGTACAAGTGCATGACCTCTTATCTTAGCATTATTACTTTTAGCTAGTTCGTAATACATATCACATTCATCATAATATGATTTAGGCCAAGGATTAGATATTGAATACTCTTCTTTAGACTTTAATTCATCTAAAAATAAATAATTTCCACATGAATATAAATTAAAATGTGATTTTAAATAATTATTATAATTTTTATCTATCATTGCCTCTTTATATGCTAAAGCACCAAACATCATATTATTATTAGTTGCTAAATCACATATTTTATCTTCATAATTACAAACATGTGAACTATCTCTTAATATTTTAGTAATTTTGACATTTTTAATATAATAATCATTATTGTTTACTGTATAAATATTTAAATAAAAATCACTATAATCATATACATTAAATATACCCTTTAATTCATGCCAAGTATTAGAAATACCATCATAGCTTTTAACTGCTTTATTTTCATTTTCATTAGATGAATTATTAAAATAATCTAAAGATATGAAAAAACTTCCACTTTCACCACTTATTTGATAGATTGACACTTCAAATAAATAATATGAATCTTTTTCAAGTGATAATTCCATCCTTGCTAAATCCCACCAATTATTTCTTTTTAATACTTTAAGTACAAAATCATTTTCAAATTTAGTATTTTCAATATAACAATTATTACCATAAAACGATGACAAGTCATATGCGAAATTTGAATTATAAATTACTGTATCATTATAATCATATTCTAATTTAGATACTTTATTAGTATTAATTAAAGTACCATTAAATGAAGTATCAGAAAAACATGATGTTAGTAGCATTATAATGAATATATTAAATATTATAACTATTTTTTTCATACTAATCACAACCTTAATTTATTCTTTAAAATAATTATATCAAAAATAAAATTTGTTTTATATATATTACTGGCAAATACCGGGAGATAACCGGGAGATACCGGGAGATAACCGGGAGATACCGGGAGATA
>CAZGBY010000006.1:0-15882 GCA_964524125.1 uncultured Clostridium sp. | reverse complement strand
ATACCGGGAGATAACCGGGAGATACCGGGAGATAACCGGGAGATACCGGGAGATACTAATATCAATAAAAAACTATTTATTTTTTGAATATTTTATTCTAGGTCCTGACCCAAACTTTAAAATTAAAGCCTTTTTAATCATTTCTTGTAGAATTTCACCAGCTCTACTTTCACTGACAGTTAATAAGTCTTCAACTGTAATTCTTCTTATATATTCATGAGTATCTAAAAATTCTAAAATAGTTTTTTCTTGCATAGATAAATCATTTTCCTTTATATTGTTATCAAAATTTCCACTGTACTTATAATTCATATTTGGTAGTGTGACTTTAAGTGAAACTTTTAAATCTTCAATAATAGGTTTATTTTCTTCTTTTTCATAAGCAGAATAGATTCTTTCTAATCCGGATGCGTAATTTTCAATCAAATTTAGATCATAAAGTAATCTAACTAAATTTTTATTTCTAAACGTTTGTACTCCTTTTAATGCATATTCTAAAGTTAATCCATCATAAAAACCACCAGGTGATATTAATTCACATCTATCATCAAAAAATTCAATTTTTATATTAGAATTTCTAGAATAATCTCTATGACAATAACAATTTAATATAGCTTCTCTAATAGCAATTTTATTATATGAATCATATTCTTTACGTTCTGGCTCTCCATCAATTACAACTCTAGTTTCGTTACATAAGTAAGAATATTCAATCACATTTGATATTTGTTTAATTATTGATCCAGTAAACTCCTTTTTAGATTTAAATATTTCACGAGTTAGTCCTTGATATACTGCGATTTTAGTTTGAACATCATATTGATCAGAAAACATGAACGCTAAATTTGTATATTTATTTTCGCTATTAACAAATCCAGAAGTAACCATTTTAAACTTTTTAAAATCTTTGTTTCGTTCCTCAAATGCCAATTCCAAATTTCTAAATGTCAATTGTTGATTTTTAGATTCCAAAGATTCAAATTCAATATCACCAGATTCTTTAATCATTCTTTTAATTTCTTCTTGTGTTGCTTGAGTTTTATTTCTTCCATATCGAACATAAACTCCTGATGGTTTTAAACCTTTTTCTTTCAAATAATAGGGCTTGTTATTGCCTGGAGTGATTTCTATAACTAAAATATTATCTTCATTGACAAACGTTCTTATAAAATCACTACAATTTGGATAAATAGCTTCATCCCTAATCCAGTTTATTATTTTCGAATCAATTTTATCTAGTTCTTTTTTTGTAAGTGATAATTTATTTCCAAAATCATCAACACCTATATAGATAAAACCATTAAGATTACTATTTAAAAATGCAACAATTTCAGTTTTAACATCATCAGTAATTGTCGATTTTAATTCTACTATTTCACTTTCTTCATAATACATTGATATCACACCTTTTCATATATTTATTATATCATTATTTTAATCATAATAAAAGTTTATAAAATCTATTTCTATATTTTGAATATAATTTATTTTTGTTTTTTTAGGACAATTGATAATTATATCTTTATATAGTATAAAGTTAAAAAACAGTTTTTGTCATAATCACAAAAAACTGTTTCATTTAATATTTATAGTACAATAGCTATTAAACTATTTCTTTGAGAATTTATTAATTTATTCATTACGTCTTTAAGTTTTTCTTTACTACCTTCAGGAAGAGAATAAATCTTTTGTTTAATACCATCATTAACAATTTCATTTAATTTCCTACCAAATATCTCCTTATCCCATATTTTAGAATCATCTTCGCCTTCTAAAGAATCAATTAACATTTTAGATTGTTCAAGAGAACCTATAATAGGAGAGAAACTAGATTTTACATCTACTTTAATCAAATGAATTGATGGTGCAATAGCTTCTACTTTAACTCCATATCTTCCAGATTGTTTAATTACCGTAGGTGGTAATAATTTCATATCTTCTACATTTCCTATTGATACTCCATAACCAGTATCTAAACATTGTTTAATTGCATTTCCATAATCACGTTCTAGTTTTAAAGCTTTCATACCTTCGTATAATACATTAATTAAATCAGCTTGTGATATGATTTCTTTACCAGATAATTCATTAATTAATAATTTTATATAATTATAATTTATATTAATATCTACTAATATATTACCTCCATCTATATTCATAGATACATCATCTATTTGTTCTAATTCTTTTAAATTATTAATTATATTAGATACATCTTTTACTTTTTCACATTTTATATTTGATTCATTAATTATATTATCTATATCTTTATATAACTTTATATCTTTTAAATTTTCTAAATATGATGGCATCTTATATGTTAATGACTCAATTTTAAATTCTTCTAATGCAAGTGAAAATATTTGATCTATATCTTCTTCAGTCATATTTAAAACATTACATGCATATACACTTTCATTATATTTTTCTTCTAATTTTAGTACATATTCTTTAGTATCTTCTGTATCTTTATTTATAGTATTTAAAACAATTACAAATGGTTTATCTAGTGTTTTCATTTTCATAATAACTTCATCAAGAACATTATCATATTCTTCTTTTGTAAAATCATTAAATGAACCATCTGAAGTTAGAACTATACCTAAGTTACAATGATTTTCCATTATTTTTTCAGTACCTATCTTAGCAGCGTCTAAAAAAGGTATAGCCTCATCAAACCAAGGTGTTTTAACCATTCTTGGACCATCATCATTTTTATATCCTAAAGCACTATCTATTACATATCCTACAGAATCTACCATCCTTAAATTCAAATTAATATTTCCTATATTTACATTTAAGGCTTCTGTTGGTACAAATTTAGGTTCGACTGTCATTATTTGTTTTCCTGGTGACGTTTGTGGAAGTTCATCTATAATTTTATTCTTTAAATATTCATCATTTATATTAGGTAATATTTTAATGTTCATAAAGCGATTAATAAATGTTGATTTTCCACATCTAATAGAACCTATACAACCTACAAATAAATCACCATGTAATCTTTTAACAATTTCATTTAGTTTATCATTATTGTTCATATTATCCTCTACTTTCATTAGTAAATAATATGAAAATATTTTTAATTTAATAACAAATAAATAAAATCTATATTAGAAAAGTACCAAACATAGATTTATATTTAATACTTTTAAATTCAGAATTCCTTATTAAATATTATTTTTTTAAATCTTTAAATAAATCTTTAAATAAATCACCTAAAGTAGTGTTATCTTCTTCAGCTGATGAATAACATACCTCTTTTTCTTTCATCTTTTCAATATATCTTCTTGTCTTAGGATCTCTAATTACTGCATCTTCCCTATATAAACAATCAAATGAAACCATTGGTAATTCATCTAATTCTTCTTCTTTTAAATCTATCATTTTTAAAAATTCATCGAATGATATAACTTTGATTTTATTACCATTTTTAATTTCTTCATTAATATATTGTAGTTTTACACATTCCTTTTTACTGCCATCATTATTAAATAAATCATATTTAACAAAGATATTACATGTACTCGCTTTTTTAACATATTTAGCACCTTTATTGCACAATATTTGTACTATATTTAACATTTGTCTAAAATGAGTTTCTTCATAATTAAAAGAAATGGCAAATTTTAAATTTTTTAAAGTTTTCAAATGTTTACCACTTTGTTCTACATTAGCTATAAATTGAGAAAATAATCTATATTTATCATCATACATTTGCATTATATTATCATCGGTACCATCAATTAATTTTTGCATTGTATTTTCGTATACCATACCTACAATTTCTAAAGATTTGACATTATAATTTTCATTATAATCAACTGCAGAAGGACATAGTTCAATCAGTTCATCTACTGTCATATCTAAATTATCTAACATAGCTTTAAATTCATACATTGTATTGACAGAATCTACTTCTGCATCATGAATTCCATTTTCACCTTCTATTTGTAAGTCCTTTAATATATTACTTACTGATACATCTTCTTTAATGGCACGATATTGTTTATAAAATTCTTTAATATCATAGAATTTAAAATCAATACTTGGCAATTCATATCTTAGGCAGTCACAATTTAAAGCATTTGCATCAGAATTTAAAGTGTGACCAAATATATAATCAGAACTTTCTATTAAGCTTTTTATTTCATAATAATATTCTTCAAAAGTAGGACTTTCTTCATATTCAAATATTTTTCTTGTTAATATATTTTTAACAACATTAAAGTCCCAATCTTCTTTAATAATATTAGGATTAATAATAAAATTATCTCTTTTTAAAATATTAAAGTTTTCATCAGTTATTACAAAACCAAATTCACAAATTTTAATATTTCCACCTTTAGAGGTTGCATATTCTAAATCAAAAAATAAATACTGCATATAAGTGCTCCTTAATTAAACTATATAACAATTCAAATATTTGTTATATTATATTTTAAAATGATTAAAATTAAATTCAATACGAAACCAAATATCATATATTACTTAATTAGCATATCATTTCTATGTATAACTAATTAATATATCAATCTTTTAATTCATACCAACTCTTCAAATGATGAATAGCTACTCCAAAAGATATACCTTCAAGTTCTTTTAAAACATTATTTAAAACACTCTTACCTTCTTCATAAAAAGAAACTTGATCACCTTCTAGGCTATATGTTTCTACTGATAATATTAATTTTTTATTATTTTCATTTGCATATTCTAATTCTTCTTTAGCTACATTTAAAATGCCTTCTTTAGTATCTCTATAACTCATAATAAATACTTTATCTGCATAATCGAGTATAAATTTATAAGCTTCTTTAGTTTGTCCATTTAATGTTATTTTATCGTCTAACCAAAACGGTATATCATAACTAAATTCTATATTAGGATATTTAATTTTTAAATTATATATTAAACTTATAAGTTTTGTAATTAATTCACATCTATTAACATTAAAATTAGGATTTTGATGTGGCTCTATATCTAAATGAATTCCTTTATATAAATTATTATTTTCATTATTAAATTCTATGTATTTATCTATTAATGAATAAAGTGAAGTTTCATCATCTAACCATTCATATTCACCAGCAAGTAAGTAACATGACATATTTCTTTTTTTAGCATCATTTATAAAAGAAATAGTATTTGTATCAAAATTAGAATCTGAGTAATAAATTTCATTAATATTATTTTCATATGCAAAATCTAAATATTTAACATCTAATTTTTCATTCCAACACCAAGTACCTTTAATATAATAATCATTATTAGCATATATATTTGAAGTTATATCTAATCTAGGTGTAGTATTTTTTATATTAGAATTTTCACATGATGATAATAATATTATTATAAAAATAAATATAAATAATTTCTTCATATAAATTTCTCCTAAAAATTAAAAAAATTGTAACAAATCAAGTTGTTACAATTGTATTTTTATCTAAATCCCTTTTTACGAGCTTCTTGACGCTTTTGTTTACGAACATCAGAAGGTTTTAGATAGTATTGACGTTTTTTAGCTTCTTGAAGGTTGCCTGATCTAGAAACATCGCGCTTAAAACGACGAAGTGCATCTTCAATTGACTCTTTTTCACGAACAATTGTCTTTGACATATTCTAGGCCTCCTTCCGCTTTAAAATTCCGTATAATATTATACTAAAACCAAATCAATTTGTAAAGAAATATTTTCTATTTTTTATCATTTTTTCTATATTTTTTTATAAATTAATTTAAAATATGACCTATTAAGTGTTCATTTTCATAGTTTTCAAGTTTAACATTAATAATATCACCTATTTTAGATGAATCGAGTTTAACTAATACACTTAAATAATTAGAAGTATGACCAATCATGTATTCTTCATTATAAATAGTTTCTATTAATACATCTGTAGTTTTATTAATAAAACTTTTATAGTAATTTTCCTTTAACTCTTTAGATAACTCTAATAATTCATGAACTCTTTGTTTTTTTACTGCATCATTTACTTTTGGCATATCATAAGCTTTAGTACCACTTCTTGCCGAAAACGGGAAAACATGTAGTTCTGAAAAATTAATTTCTTTAATAAAATCATATGTTTCTTTAAAATCAGTATCATCTTCATAAGGAAAACCCACTATTACATCTGTAGTTAATGATATATCAGGTCTTATACTTCTTATTTTATCTACTTTGTTTTTAAAAAATGCTTTATCATAACGTCTATTCATTAATTTTAATATTTTATCACAACCACTTTGAAGTGGTAGATGAATATGGTTTGCGATAACTTTACTTTCTTCCATAAGTTTAATAATATCGTTGTCAATTTCATTTATTTCAATAGATGAAAGTCTTATTCTTAAAAGTTGTGGTACATTTGCAATTATATCTTTAAGCAAATTAGAAAGTCTATAACCATTTGGTCCAAAATAATGACCTGTATGAATACCTGCAAGTACAACTTCTTTGTAACCTAAAGAGGCGATACATTTAAGTTCTTTAATAACTAAATCCTTGTCTTTACATCTAACAGGACCTCTAGCATAAGGAATAATACAATAACTACAAAAATTTGAACAACCGTCTTCAATTTTAACAAATGCTCTTGTATGATCAAATTCAACCGCTTCTAAGTTTTCATAATCATTAACTTCTCTTATTTTTAAAATTTCTTTTTTCTTAATACCTTTATTATTAAGACATTCTTCTATTAAAGGTAGAGCTCTTGATTTATTACCATTTCCTATTAAAACATCTATTTCAGACATTTCTTGTGCTTGAATATTTGTTTGTGAAAAACATCCCATTACACAAATAATCGCATCTTGATTTAGTTTTTTTGCATGTCTTATAGTTTTTTTTGATTTTGAATCAGCTTGATTTGTGACACTACACGTATTAATTATATAAACATCTGCTGGTTTATCATTTGAAATTATTGTATAGCCATGTTTTTTAAAGTCATTCATTAAAGCATTTGATTCATATATATTCACTTTACATCCAAGTGTAAAAAAAGCTACTGTTTTCATTTTTTTAACTCCATTTCATAAGAAATTGCACTTAGTGCATAAAGCGGTGCTGTTTCTGTCCTTAAAATTCTTCTTCCAAAAGATGCTTGAATAAATCCTAAATTATTAAGATATTCAATCTCATCTTTATCTATTCCACCTTCTGGGCCTATAATAATTGCGATTTTAGAATTTTCTTTTAACGAAGATATACTAGACTTAAAATTAGTAAGTTCTCCATTATATGCGTTTTCTTCATAAGCTACAATTTTTAAATCATAAGATGAAAAATCAATATCTTTAAGTCTTTTTATATCAAAAGAAGGAATATATTTCCTAAATGATTGTTCAGCTGCTTCTTTAGCAATTTTTTGATATCTTTCTTTTTTTGATATTATTTTCTTATTATCTAATTTAACAATACATCTTTTCATAAATGTAGCTATAATACTATTTACACCAAGTTCAGTTGAATGTTTAACAATATCATCTAATTTATCAGATTTAGGATATCCTTGATAGATATCTACTAATACATTTAACTCATTTTTATTAATTATTTCTTCTATAATTTCAAATTCAACAAATTTATTATCTATTTTAGATATACTAACTAAATATTCATTTATTTGATCAGATACAATGAATTTATCACCTATTTTACAACGTATTACATTCTTAATATGAAAAGCATCATCTGATGTAATTTTCTTATTTATAAGCTCAGTATTTGATATAAAATATTTTTGCATAGAAATCACCTTATTTGATTATATCATTATTATTATAAAATAGCATTTAAAAAGATTAAAATATATAAAAAACTTTGAAACTATTACATTTCAAAGTTGTGAGTTCTAAATAAATTAGTCGTAACGGGAGTCGAACCCGTGATTGAACCTTGAGAGGGTTCCGTCTTAACCACTTGACCATACGACCAAATACAAATTACGATAATTATTTTATCATATTGTATTTCTTTTTACAAGAATTATTTTGTTTGAAATTGCGAATTATAAATAGATGTATAAAATCCATTTTGTTTAAGCAACTCTTCATGTGTGCCAATTTCTTTAATGTGACCATCTTTCATTACAATAATCTTACTTGCGCCTTTAATAGTTGATAGTCTATGTGCAATAATAAAAGTTGTTCTTCCTTTCATCATTTCTTTAAATGATGAAGAAATCATTATCTCAGTACGTGTATCAATATTAGATGTTGCTTCATCAAGGATTAAAATATCAGGAAGTCTTAACATTAATCTTGCAATACAAAGAAGTTGTTTCTGACCTTGTGAAATAGAATCATTATCTGAAATTTCTGTATCATATCCTTTTGATGTTTGCATAATAAATTCATGACAATGTGCTCTTTTAGCAGCATCAATAACCTCTTCTTTAGTTGCACCATCTTTTCCGTAAGCTATATTTTCAAATATAGTACCTTTAAATAACCAAGTATCTTGAAGTACCATACCCATATGATGACGAAGGTTTGTCTTTTTTATATCATATATGCTATTACCATCAAGTAAAATATTACCTGAATTTATATCATAAAATCTCATAAGTAAATTTATAATAGTAGTCTTACCACAACCTGTAGGTCCTACAATAGCTATTTGTTCACCTTTTTTAACATCAATATTAAATTCTTCAATTAAAGGTCTATCTTCTTTATAAGAAAAATATACATCTTTAAAAGAAATATTTCCTTCAACACATTCAAGTTCTTTAAGTCCTTCTTCTTTCTTTAGTTCATCTGCATCCAGAAATTCAACAACACGACGAAGTGATGCAAAAGAGTTTTGAAGTTCAGTCGCAACACTTGAAATACTATTAAATGGCTTTGTATAACTAGATGCGTATGATAAGAATGTAGACAGCATACCAACACGCAAACCACCACTTATAACATCAAGTGCACCAAATGTCGCAACACATAAATATATAACTGCATTTACAAATCTAGTAATAGGATTTGCAAGTGATGAATAAAATTGTGCATTTATACCATATTTATATAATTCTTCATCTATTTCATTAAACAATAAACAGTTATCTTCTTCTTTACCATAAGCTTTAATAACCGCTTGATTTTCAACCATTTCATTTACAAATCCTGTAAGCTTACCTTTTATTGTTGCTTGAGCTTTAAAAGTTTTAAAACTCATTTTTGCTATAAAAGTAGCACCTATTAAAGAAAGTGGTGTTAAAGCTACTACAATTAAACCTATTTTATAATTTAATTTAAGCATAAAGAATAATGTAAATACAATTGTTATAATACCTGTTAAGGCTTCTGTAAATGTTTGAAGTAATCCTTCTGCGACTGTATCAATGTCTGATATAATTCTTGAAATTAAATCTCCATAAGAATGACTATCTATATATGATACTGGTAATTTATTAATTTTAAAGAAAGAATCACATCTTAAATCTTTCATCATTAAATATGTTAACTTATTTAAAAAATAAGTCATAATATATCCAAATAAAGCACCAGATATTACAGTTCCTATTAAGATATATAAATAAGTATAAAACTTATCTTGTAAGTAATTATATTCTGATAAAAATTCAAGTTCATCAATTAAATAACCAACAACCATTGGTGCAAAAAGTGTTGCAAGTACATATATAATAGCTGATAAAAAGGATATTATTACAAGTGGTGTATATGGTTTTAAATATTTAAATAACCTTTTAATTAAAGCACTACTTTTCATATACTTCACCACCTTCAATATTCATTTCTTGCGATATGCATATTTCTTTATAAATTAAAGATTTCTTTATAAGTTCTTGATGCGTACCTATATTTTCAATATGTCCATTATCAAGTACTATAATATTATCAGCATATGCTATAGATGAGGCTCTTTGAGAAATTATAATGGTTGTTTTATTTAAAGATTTGATAGCCATTCTTAAATTATAATCAGTTTGATAATCAAGCGCTGATGATGAATCATCTAAAATTAGAATAGGACTATCTTTTAATATAGCACGTGCAATTGATAGTCTTTGACGTTGACCACCTGATAGGTTCTTACCACCTTGAAGTACTTGATGGTTTAAACCATCTGGCATTTTATAAATAAAATCAGATTGAGAAATAGAAATAGCATTTTCTATTTCTGTAGTTGTAGGATTTTTCTTGCCATATCTTAAATTATCAAGAATTGTACCATTAAATAATACAGCTTTTTGAAGTACTGTAGCTATATTATTATTTATATAATTAAGCTTATAATCTTTGATATTTCTACCATTTAAAATAACATTACCTTCTGTTGTATCATAGAATCTATTAATTAAATTTACAATTGAAGATTTTCCTGCACCAGTACCACCAATAATACCTATTGTTTGGCCTTTTTTAATTTTAAAATTTAAATTAGAAAGTGCAGGTAAAGCATTTACATTATAGTTAAATGTAACATTTTCAAATTCAAGTGCATATTCTGTATCTATCCCTTGTTCAAAAGAACCATCTGTAATTGAGGATTTTAAAGAAAATACTTCATTAATCCTTGATGATGAGGCAATCGCTTTTGAAAATATTGTAACTAAATTCGTTACAGCTATAATTGCAATTAATATTTGATTTAAATAATTAATTAATGCTTGAATTTCACCAACAGTTAAAGATAATTTCTTCATTTTATACATACCAATATACATAACTAAAATAATAGAAATGTTAACTATTATAAAAGTTAATGGATTAAGTAATGCATTTTTCTTACTTAAAGACATTTGTCTTTTAGTTAATGTATTAAGTTCACATTCAAATCTATTACTTTCATATTCTTCTTTTCTAAATGCTCTTACTTGTCTTACACCAGAAAAGTTTTCACTCGTAATAGTTGTAACATTATCTAATGATTTTTGTACTTTTTTATTATTAGGTAATGTTATTTTCATAATAATAAAGAAAACACTAAATAATAATATTCCTGTAATAGTAAATACAATACCCATTGTTATATTAATATAATAGGCTAGTAATGTAGAACCTATTACTATAAATGGAGAACGTATTACTAAACGAATTAGCATCGCAACGGATTTTTCTACATTATATATATCGTTAGTTTGTCTTGTGATTATACTAGATACGGATAAGTAATCTAATTCTTTAAAAGATAAAGAATTAATATGAGAAAAATAATCATTTCTTACATCAGTACCAAATCTTTGAGAAACACGAGACGCTATAAATTGACATACTAAAGTAGAACATAAACCAGTTATTGCAAATAATAGTAATAATCCACCTTGTTTATAAATATATGACTTACCACCATCTCCATTTATACCTATATCTATTATATTTTTAATTATTAGAGGTACTAAAAGTTCAAATACCGCTTCTAATAGTTTAAATATAGGGCCTATAATAACTAAATGAAGATTCTTACGCAAATATTTTTTATATAATTTAAACATAAAAATCAACCTCTTTTATAAATACTAAATAAATTATATCATATTATACAAATATTTTTTTAATAAAAATGAATAATTATAATTTTATAGGATACAATATAAGTGCGATAAAATCGCAGAAGAATTAAAATTCTTCTTGAAGTATAAGTTTATCAAACTACTTCTTTTCTTATTTTCTCCCTTTCACAACATACTTCAATTTATGTAAAATGACTAGCACTTGCTAGCCATTTTTCTATTATTTTATTTTCGTTACATGTATTTTAGTGCCATTATAGTCCTTACCTTCAAGTTTCATTAAGAAATTAAAACCTTGACGAGTAATTTCTAAATCTGTACCACTCTTTCTTATTACAATATCACCAATATTTTCTTTTCTTACACCTGCAACTTTTCCTGCAAATGAGACCAATATTTGTGGACGTAATAATTCTTTTTTACCAATATTTAAATGAGCTAAAATAAATGATTTTTCTTTTTTAGGATTATCATATTTTCTTTCTTTTTTATCTTGTTTTAAACGTTGTTCATTTTTCTTTCTTGCAACATAGATTTCTTTATATTCTTTATTAGAAGATTTATAAGACATAGAAATTAAAGCATTTATTAATTTAGCTGGTTCTTCATTTAAACGTGCAAATTTATTAATTAACCCGATATTAGATTCTATTGGATCATTTAAATGCTCAACAACTTGATTAAAATAGTTATGCATATTTGCAAGAATAATATCTTCTGTTTTTGGAATTGACATTTCTATCATTTTAGAGTGAGTAAATTTTTCGATGAAAAAAACTTTTCTTCTTTCTGATTCAGTCGCAAATGAAATTGAATGACCATCATTTCCAGCACGACCTGTACGGCCTATTCTATGAACATATAGTTCATCTTCTAAAGGGAGATCATAATTAATAATTGCCTCAAGGCCTTTAATATCTATTCCACGTGCAGCTACATCTGTACAAACTAAAATATTAATGTGACCATTTCTAAATGAATTCATAACTCTATCCCTTTGAGTTTGTTTCATATCACCATGAAGACCATCTACTAAATATTTATTCTTTTGAAGGAATTCAACCATTTCATCAACTTTACTTTTAGTGTTTGAAAATATAATACATGATTTAAAATTATATAAATCTAAAATTCTAATTAATAGATCTAATTTACTTTCTCTTTTACAATAATAAATTTCTTGTTTAATTTTTTCTACTGTTAATGTTTTCTTCTTTATTATAATATGTTTAGGATCTTTTTGATAAGAAATAGCTACCTTCTTAATAAAATCAGGCATAGTTGCACTAAATAATACTGTTTGTCTATTTTCTGGTGTATCTTTTAAGATTGTTTCTAAATCTTCTTGAAATCCCATTTTAAGCATTTCATCGGCTTCATCAAGTACAAGTCTTTGTAAATTAGAAAAATCAATTGTATGTTTTTCCATATGGTCAATAATTCTTCCTGGTGTGCCTACAACAATTTGAGGACGAGATTTTAATTGACGTATTTGTTTTTCATAAGATTCTCCACCATATATGGTTGCAATTTTAATTTGACGTTTAAATACTAATAATTTTTTAAGTTCTTTTGAGACTTGAATAGAAAGTTCTCTTGTTGGACATAAAATTAATGTTTCAAATGGCTTATTAGTTGTATTTATTAAAGTTGGAATACCGTATGCAAACGTTTTTCCCGTACCCGTTTGGGCTTGACCTATTAAATCAACACCAGTAAGCATTAAAGGTATAGCTTCTTGTTGGATTTCTGATGGTTCTTTTATATTAACTTCTTCTAAAGCATTTAGAATATCTTCATCTTGGATTAATTCATTAAATAGCATAAATTACACTTCCTTCAAAAAAAAATAGTAGATATTAAAATCTACTTTTAACACTGAAAATATTATATCATTTTTTTTACATTTTTCAATGATTTAACAACTAGTAATTTATGAAAGCATTTTCAAAAAAAAGAAAATCCTCAATTAAGAGGATTAAACTTTTATTTAAGCTAGGAAGTCCAATGAAGAACAGTAAAGTTCAACAGCGGCATCTCTTGATATACAATAAGGATTCCTAAGAAGATAGGCGTTCAACATCATGTGTATCTTTGATCCCTTAAATTTATAATTTGGGTTCCACGGCAATCTCCCTAGCAACTATATCTTAACACAATTATAGGACTTAGTCAATAATTATTAGAAATTTGAATAACTTAAAATTAGTGTAATAAAAGCACAAAAGATTAAACAAACTCCAATTATTGGCATAAAATTATCACCTTTTGTATTAGCTTGATATGATGAATATTTATTATAATAAGGCATTATTATAGCAAAGATTCCTATACAAAGTAAAATTACAGGTACCAAAAAATGATTTAAATAATAATTTGATATACCTATAAAATAACAAAGTACTAACCAAAGTATAATATGTATAGCCGCAATGCTAATAAAAATTCCCATTGTAATTTTTAAAGTTAGTTTTTCTTTATCATTTAAATTTTTTCTTTTTTCATTCATAAAAATCATCCTTTTTATATTTATATGAAAAGTATATTACAAAGGATGAATTTTTTCAAGTTTTTTTAATTTGATATAAAAATTAAAAATTCCCACTAACAAGTGAGAATTTTTTAATATTATAATCTTACTTAGAAAGAGCTTCAATTAAATCAGCTTTCTTCATAGCTGAAATACCAGAAATACCTTTTTCTTTAGCAATTGCTTTAAGTTCAGCAACAGTCATCTTTGAATAATCAACAGTAGCTTCTTCTTTCTTAGCAACAACCTTTTCAGCTTTTGGAGCAGCAGCTTTTACAGCCTTTTCAGCTTTTGGAGCAACAGCTTTTACAGCTTTTTCAGCTTTTGGAGCTTCTTTTACAGCTTTTTCAGCCTTTGGAGCTACAGCATTTGCAGCTTTAGCAGCCTTAACAGCTTTTGATTCCTTTTGTAAAACAATAGTTTGTTCCTTTGTCTTAACAGAAGGCATAGTAAGACCCTTCTTTGCTAATTCAACAAATTCTGTGAAAGCTTTTGGATCATTTACAGCTAAATCAGCTAACATCTTACGGTTAACTTCAATTCCTTGACGGCTAAGACCACAAATGAATAAAGAATACTTTAATCCATTTTCCTTAGCAGCTGCATTGATACGTTGAATCCATAGTTTACGGAAATCACGTTTCTTTTGCTTTCTATCTCTGTATGCATATTGCATACCACGCATAACTGCTTCATGAGCAGTTTTATATAATGTATGTTTAGAACCAACATAACCCTTGGCTAATTTTAAGACAGCCTTACGTCTTCTTCTTGTTACATATCCACCTTTAACTCTTGGCATAGTAATTACCTCCTTGATATTTTAAAATAGTATTACGTTAAATTAACGCATATTAGAAATTAATGATTTAATTCTCTTTTCATCTGACTTATGAACAGATGTTTGCTTTGATAAAGCTACGTTTTCTTTATGAGTCTTATTAGTCTTTAAGTGACCTGTATATGCGTGACCACGCATAAGTTTTCCAGAACCAGTTACCTTGATTCTTTTCTTTAAACCACTATGTGTCTTTTGTTTTGGCATTTTAATTACACTCCTTCTTATTTATCATTTTTTGGTCCTAAAACCGTAAATAATGATTTACCTTCAAGTTTCATTGGTGTTTCTTGTTGTGAACAATCTGCTAAACTTTCAACAAATTTTTTCATTACCTCTTCACCAATATCTTGATGAGCAATCATACGTCCATAGAAACGAAGTGAAACCTTCACTTTATTTCCTTTTACAAGAATCTTTCTTGCATTTCTCGATTTAGTCATTAAGTCATTTTGCTCAATAACTGGACTTAATCTTATTTCTTGTACTGAAATTATTTTTTGACTCTTTTTCATTTCTTTCGCTTTCTTTTGTTGTTCAAAACGGAACTTAGAGTAATCCATAATTTTAGCAACTGCTGGGCTAGCTTCTGGCGATACAAGTACTAAATCTAAGCCTCTATCTTGAGCCGCTTGTAAAGCTAATCGTTTAGGTAAAATACCTAACTTTTCTCCCGTGTTTGTAATAACTAGCATTTCTTTACATCTGATGTCATCATTAATGATAGCATCATTATTCTTTTTTGGCTTGTTGATACTAGCCACCTCCAAAATAAATTTAGCAAAATAAAAAGGGACATAAACGCCCCTGAAATTACAAATCAAAAAAATAAAATTATATTTGTGACTATTTGCCTACCAACTAAATCAATCAGGCGAGAAACGGGCGTTTCTTCTTTCCACTTATTTAATTACCTATAGTATTATACAAAATTTTAATAAATCTGTCAATAAAAATTTTATTTTTTTATAATTTTTCTATATAATTTTAATTATTTTAAGCGTTTAATCTTTCAAAATATATAAAACTGTCAAAA
>CAZGBY010000005.1:9626-41785 GCA_964524125.1 uncultured Clostridium sp. | reverse complement strand
TGTAAGGTTTTTCCATAAGTTTTTTATTTTATATTAAATTCGACTGAACTGTAACTTATAGATTTAATGAAAAATATAATTTATATTTGTCAAATATAGATTATATTTAAAAATTATGATATACTACTTACAAATTGAAATGAAATTTAAAATATATAATTTTATATATTGATTCTTTTTTAATATATAATTTATATTTTATTAAGGAGATTAATTTAAAATGGAGAAAATAAGTATAGTAATTCCTTGTTATAATGAAGAAGAATGTATAGAAATTTATTATAATGAAATGGAAAAAGTAGTTTCAACCCTACCAGTTGAATTTGAATATATCTTTGTAAATGATGGTAGTAAAGATTCTTCTTTAGAAATAATGAAAAAACTAGCAAGCATAAATCCTTGTGTTAAATACGTTTCTTTTTCTAGAAATTTTGGTAAAGAAGCTGCTATCTATGCGGGACTATGTAACGCAACTGGTGATTATGTAGGTTTAATGGATGTTGACTTACAAGATCCACCAACACTTTTAATTGATATGTATAAAGGTATCAAAGAAGAAGGGTATGACTGTGTTGCATCACGTCGTGTTACAAGAAAAGGGGAACCACCTATTCGTAGTATGTTTGCAAGAATGTTTTATTGGATTATTAATAAAATTAGTGATGCGGAGATTACAAATGGTGCAAGAGACTTCCGTTTAATGACAAGACCTATGGTTGATGCGATTATTTCTTTAGCTGAACGTGATAGATTTTCTAAAGGAATATTCGGGTGGGTAGGTTTTGATATTAAATGGTTAGAGTATGAAAATGTAGATAGAGTTGCTGGTAAAACTAAATGGAGTTTTAAGAAATTAATGAAATATGCCATTGGAGGAATTGAAGATTTCTCATCAGTTCCTTTAAAATTAAATATGTTTTTTATGTATCTATTTATATTTGTAACAGTAGGTCTTTCTGGTTGGATGATTGCAGATTATTTCTTTTTAGATAAATCTATTCCTTTACTTTTAAGTATTGGTACTATGATAAGTGGAGCTTTAATCTTTATCTTTGCAGGAATGTCTGTTATATCTGCATATATTAAAAAGATTTATAAAGAATCTAAGCATAGACCTATTTATATAATCAAAGAAAAAAATTAAAGGATGGTATAATATGAGAGTATTAGTTACTGGTGGAGCTGGTTATATTGGCTCACATACTTGTGTAGAATTATTAAATAATAATCATGATGTTATTGTATATGATAATTTAGCTAATTCATGTGAAAAATCTTTAGAAAGAGTTAAACAAATAACTAAAAAGGATTTAATATTTATTAAAGGTGATATTTTAGATAAGAATCATTTAGAAGACGTATTTTCAACTTATCAAATCGATTGTGTAATTAATTTTGCAGGTCTTAAAGCGGTAGGAGAAAGTGTAAGAATTCCACTTGATTATTATAACGTTAATATTACAGGTGCGTTAAATATTTTATCTGTTATGCAAAACCATAATTGTTTTAAGTTTATTTTCTCATCATCGGCTACTGTATATGGTGATCCTGAAGTCGTGCCTGTTGATGAAAATTCTAAAATTGGTGGTACAACTAATCCATATGGTACAACTAAATTATATATTGAACAAATACTTCAAGATTTATATAAATCTGATCCTAGATTTCAAATTTGTATTTTAAGATATTTTAATCCTATAGGAGCCCATCCTTTAGGACTAATAGGAGAAGATCCTAATGGTATTCCTAATAATTTGGCACCATATATTACTCAAGTAATGGTAGGTAAAAGAGAATGTTTAACTATTTTTGGTGATGATTATTCAACACCAGATGGCACTTGTATTAGAGACTATATTCATGTATGTGATCTTGCATATGGTCATTTATGTGCTATAAATAAATTAAATGAAAATCCAGGACTTGTAATTTATAATTTGGGTACAGGAAATGGTTCTTCAGTTTATGATATATTACATGCATTTGAAAAAGCTTATGGTAAACCTATTCCTTATAAAGTGGGGCCACGTCGTGATGGCGATATCGCTGTTAATTATACTAAAGTTGATAAAGCATTAAATGAACTTAACTTTAAAGCAAAATATAATATTGATGATATGGCACGTGATCAATGGAACTGGCAAAAGAATAATCCAAATGGATATACAGATTAAATAGTAATTAAAATCTAATGATTAGTTAACAAATTAGTTAATATATTCATTAGATTTTTTTATGTCCTTTTTTTACAAATAAACATTTTTTTGAAAATATGTTGTTTATTTAAAATTTAAAGTTTTATAAAATATATGTAATGATTGGAAGTGTATATTATGAATGCAATTGAAATTAGAAATTTGACTAAATCATTTAAAGGAATGTATGCTTTAAATGGAGTTAATATGACAGTACCAGTCGGTGCTATTTATGGATTTATCGGCGAAAATGGTTCGGGTAAATCAACAACTATGAAAGTAATATGTGGTCATTTAGTACCTGATAGTGGTGAAATTACATTATTTGGTAGAAATGGTGATGATGCTGGGGTAAGATCTAAAGTCGGAGCCTTAATTGAAAATGCAGGATGTTTTCCTAATTCTTCAATTTATGACAACCTTATGATGCAAGCAATTAATCTAGGCATTCCTAATAAGGAAGAAGATATCATAAGAGTTTTAAAAATTGTTAGAATGGAATCTAATAAAAAAATAAAGTTTAAAGATTGTTCACTAGGTATGAAACAAAGAGTAGGTATTGCGATGTCATTACTAGGGAATCCTCAACTATTAATATTAGATGAACCAATTAATGGACTTGATGCTGATGGTATGAAAATAATGAGAGAAATACTTATAGATATTACTCAAAATTTGGGATGTACAGTTTTAATTTCTTCACATATTTTAGGAGAACTTGAAAAAATAGCTACTCATTATGGGATTATTCGTCAAGGACGTATTATTACAGAAATATCAGCTAAAGAAATGGACTCTAGATTTGAAAGTTATGTTAAAGTTAAAACTTTAAATTTAGAAAATTCTTATAATATATTATCTAAAATATATATAAATGTAGTTAAAGAAGAAGATCATATTAAAGTATTTGATGAAATACCATCAGAAGAAATTCTTGAAAGTTTACTTAAAGAAAATGAACAAGTTATAGAATTAGTTAAAAATAAAATTGGTCTACTTGAATACTATGAATCATTAATGTCAGCTAAGGATGGTGAATAATAATGGAAAATACAAATACTTTTCAATTTGAAAATCCTTCATTTTTAAAACGTATAAAAGGAATGTTAGGAGTAGATTTTTATCGCCTTATTCATACACCAGTACTTTATATATTCCTAGCTATTGCGGCTATAATCCCTGCAATGATTGTTGGAACTACTGGTACTCAAGAAGGTACACAACTTTATACAAATGCCTGGCAAATTATCGCCTCTGATAAACCTTTATATATTGTAAATACTATAGCAGAATATGCTAACATGAATATGGTCTTTATTTTTGGTGGTATAATGATATCAATATTTATAGGTCATGATTATAAATCAGGTTATGTAAAACAATTATTTACTAATCATCCTAATAAAGTAGATTATATGATTTCTAAAAGTTTAATAGGTGCTTTGTCAATGTCTTTAATGTGTATTACATACTTACTTGGTGGAGTTTTAGCTTCAATGTTAACTGGTCTTTCATTTGATGGAAGTGCTTTATCTATCATTTGTGCAATACTAGGTAAAATAATTATGTCTTTAGGTTGGTCAGCACTTTATACATTTATAAATGTAATATTTAGAAGAATGTTTGGTATATCTATTACATTATCTTTTATATTAGGTACTGGAATTATTATTATTGGTTTTGCAGGAATTATAGGAAATAATTGTGGATTAAATATTTTCTTATATGGCGCATCTGTATATGCTTGTTTAAGTAGTAATTTCCTAACTATATTAGTATGTTTACTAAATTCTATTATTTGGTTTGCAATTTATATTCTTGCTGGAAAAATATTACTTTCAAATCGTGATATATACTAAAATGAGGTGATTATATGAACGCAATTGAAATAAGAAATTTATGTAAAACTTTTAAAGATAAACAAGCTCTTCAAGGACTTGATATGACAGTACCAAAGGGTGCTATTTATGGATTTATTGGAGAAAATGGTTCGGGAAAATCTACTACAGAAAAAATATTATGTGGGCTAGTTCATCCTACATCTGGTAGTGTTTTAATTAATGGTTGTGATATGAACGATGAAACTCAAAGAAGTAAAATTGGTGTTTTAATTGAATCTCCAGGTTGTTATCCTAATTATAGTGTATGGAATAATCTTATGTTACAAGCTATTAATTTAGATATTCAAAATAAAGAAGATGAAATTAGAAGATTACTTAAACTTGTACGTATGGAAGGCGCGGCTTCGAATAAATATAAGAATTGTTCTTTAGGTATGCGTCAAAGAATAGGGATAGCCCTAGCTTTAATGGGAAATCCTGAAATTCTTGTATTAGACGAACCAATTAATGGACTTGACGCAGATGGTATGCGCATTATGAGAGAAGTTTTGACTGACCTAGCAAAAAGTGGTATTACAGTTTTAATATCATCTCATATTTTATCAGAACTTGAAAAAATTGCTACTCATTATGGAATTATTCGTCAAGGTAAAATGATTAAAGAAATGACTTGTGAAGAATTTGAACAAGATTGCCCATCTTATATATCTTTAAAAACTTTAGAATATCAAAAAGCCTTAAAGATATTATCATATGAATACAAAAGAGTAGAAGTATCAGAAGATGATACCATACGAGTATATGATAATGTGGATGTTAATGATGTTGTTAATTTCTTATATAAAAATGATATTTTAGTATCTAATGTTGAAACTGCTAAAATATCTTTAGAAGAATATTATGTAAATTTAATTAAGTAGTGGGTGAAGACATGAGAAGATTTATAACAATGTTTAAATTAGATTTTAGAAGAATGTTTACTCAACTTTTAATCTATATATTAATTGGTGGAGCATTTTTATTACCTATATTATTTTTAGTAATGACTACTATGATGGATGGTAGTATTTCAATAGATCCTACAACTGGAGAAGAAAAAGTAATGGAAGGATTTTCTAATGCTTGGCAAGCTCTATCTTCAATATCTGGTGATGATTCTAGTGCTGGTATGTCTATGGAACTTACTAGTATGTGTAATATGAATTTATTATATATTGCAGTACTAGTACTTACATCATTATTCATTAGTGCGGATTTTAAAAGTGGATATGCTAAAAATATATTTACAATTAGAGCTAAAAAATCAGATTATGTAACATCTAAAATTTTAGTATGTTTTATTGCATCAACATTAATGTTTGTTGCTTTCTTTATAGGAATTATAGTTGGTGGAAATATTGCGAATCTCCCTTTTACAACGGAAGGTTTTGGCGTTAGTGGAATTATTTGTTCATTACTTTCTAAAATTTTCTTAAGTGTGATGTTTGTAGGTATTGCTACAGTAGTTAGTTGTTTTGCTAAAGAAAAAACATGGATATCTATAGTAGGATCACTTGCACTTATGATGATTTTCTTTACGATGATTTCCATGCTTACACCTTTAAATGCAACTATAGTAAATGTAGTGGTTACTTTAATTGGTGGAGGAGCTATAGCTTTTGGTCTTGGGGTTTGTGCTAACTTGATTTTAAAGAAAAGAAGTATATTATAAAATTAATATTAATATTAAAGCTTTAGAAAAAATCTAGAGCTTTTTTAAATTTTTAAAGACAAATTAAGTTTTAAGATTTATAATTTAGATGAAAGAAGTTGATAAAATGAAAATATTTAAGAAAATATATTTAATAATTTTATGTTTATTTGTATGTTTATTTGTTTCTTGTGATTCTAAAGAGTCAAATGTTAAAGATGCTATAAGCATTATATCTATAGAAAAGACAAGTTCAGAAGGACTAGTAGATACCTATACTATTTATTATTCAGATGGCACAACATCAACATTTCAAATTACTAATGGTTCTGATGGAAAAGATGGAATCGATGGGAAAGACGGAAAAGATGGTCTTACTGATGGTATAAGTATTTCATCTATTGAAAAAACTAAAACTGAAGGCTTAGTAGACACTTATACAATTTATTTTAATAATGGTACTTCAACAACATTTGAAATTACAAATGGAAAAGATGGAGTTAATGGCTCGGATGGAAAAGATGGTACATCTTCAGAGTTAACAGTTTTAGATGCTTACAATACTTATAAAGAATTATATAATAGTGATATTAGTTATGAAGAATTTTTAAGTTTATTTATAAATAGTGATGAAAAAAAATTAACTAATTTAGCTAGTGTTATTAATAATTGCTTAAGAAGTGTTGTTAAGATTTATTGTCCATATACTACTGGTAGAAATTATGGTTGTTCAGCTGGTGCTGGTATTATTTATAAAATAGATTCAGAATATACTTATATCGTGACAAATTATCATGTTGTGTATACATCATCTTTATATAGTTCAAGTACAATATCATCAGATATTCATTGTTATTTATATGGTTCTGAAGGCTCACCTACATCATCAAATACAGGTTATACTTGGGATTCATATGCAATTGAATGTGAATATATTGGTGGGGCTATTAATTATGATTTGGCAATGGTACGTGCAAAAACAGAAGATATTTACAATATTAATGAAAATGTATGTGCGGTTGAATTCGCAGATGATTATTATGTAGGTGAAACTGCTATAGCGATTGGTAATCCAAATGATGAAGGAATAAGTGTGACAAAAGGAATTGTTTCGGTTGATAATGAATATATTACACTCGCTATTGATAATACAAAAAGACAATATCGTTCAATTAGAATAGATACAGCTCTTTATTCAGGAAATAGTGGTGGAGGATTATTTAATGAAGAAGGCCAAATCATAGGACTTGCAAATGCTGGAAGTACTGATGATGAAAATATTAATTATGCTATTCCTTTAAATATTGTTAAAAATGTTTGTGAAAATATTTTATATTATGCAACAGATAATGATGATTTAACACAAGGTGTTTATAAAATAACTTTAGGAGTTACTGTTACTAGTCAAAATTCTAAATATGTTTATGATTCATCTACAGGATATGGTACTATTAAAGAAGAAATAGTTATTAAAGAAGTTTTACAAGACAGCATTTCTAACTCATTAGGACTTAAAGAAAATGATATTATTAAATCAATTATCATTAATGATAAAGAATATTTATTAAATAGATATTTTGATTTAGGTGATATTTTAATATCTTTAAAAGAAAATGATATAATTTCTATTAAATACGAAAGAGATGGATTAACATATAATTCAAGTAATTATAATATTTTAAATAAAGATTTAACAAATGTATCTTAATTTTAAATGTCATCAATATATAAAATATTGATGATTTTATATATTTAAATTTATTAACAATGTTAAAATATAGATTTTAATTCTTGACTTAAATCTAAATTATATAAAAGAATATACCTTTTTATTTTGACATTTAAATAGATATCTATTCATTAGTGATGTAAATTTAATTTATTATATTATATTATTAAAAGTTTAATTTTGGTACTTTTAACAATGTTTTAATAAAAAAATGAAAACGCTTAACATTTTTAAAAAAATATGTTCAAATAATTAGTAAAAATGGCTTTACTGCCTTGAATTTTTAAGGTATTTAATGTAAAATAAAAAAGGACATTTATAATTAGAGATAATTATTTATTCTATATATTTTAAAAAAACAAGGATTAGAGGAAAAGGCAATGTTTAAAAAATTATTAGATTCAGGTTATAAAGAATTAAAACGTTGTGAAAAAATAGCTAAAACTGTTTTTTCATATGAAGATGAAATATCTAAACTTACAGATGAAGAACTTCAAGCAAAAACCCCATATTTTAAAGAATTACTAAAAAATGGTTCTACGTTAGATGATATCTTACCAGAAGCTTATGCAGTAGTTCGTGAAGCTGCTTATCGTGTTATTCAAAAGAAACCATATTTTGTTCAAGTATGTGGTGCGATTGCTATTCATGGTGGAAATATTTCTGAAATGAAAACAGGTGAAGGTAAAACTTTAACAGCAGTTATGCCAGCATACTTAAATGCACTTTCTGGTGATGGTGTTCATATTGTTACAGTAAACGAATATCTAGCTCAACGTGAAGTTGATGGCGAAATCGGTCAAGTGTTTAGATTTTTAGGATTAACTGTTGGTTTGAATATAAGAGATTTATCACGTCAAGAAAAACGTGAACAATATATGTGTGATATCTTATATTCTACAAATAGTGAGTTAGGATTTGACTATTTAAGAGATAACATGGCTGTACGTGAAGAAGATCTTGTTCAAACAAGAGGATTAAACTATGCAATTATCGACGAAGTTGACTCAATCTTAATTGATGAAGCTAGAACACCTCTTATTATTTCAGGAGGAGCTAAGCAATCAGCTGTATCTTATCAAGGCGCAGACCAATTTGTTAAGAGTCTTAGTGATGAAGATTATGAAATTGATATTGAATCACGTACGATTCAATTGCTTGAAAGCGGAGTTGCAAAAGCTGAACAAAGATTCAATTTAAAATCTTTATATGAACTTGAAAACGTTAGTTTAGTTCATAGAATCAATAATGCACTTAAGGCTAACTATATATTTACTAATGGTGTAGAATATATGGTTCAAGATGGTGAAGTTGTAATCATTGACTCATTTACAGGACGTGTACTTAAAGGTCGTCAATATAGTGAAGGACTTCACCAAGCAATAGAAGCTAAAGAAGGCGTTGAAATTAAACAAGAAACAGTTACAGTTGCGACTATAACTTATCAAAATTTCTTCCGTATGTATAAGAAGTTATCTGGTATGACAGGTACTGCAAAAACTGAAGAAGAAGAATTTAGAAATATTTACAATATGTATGTTGTTGAAGTTCCTACTAATAAACCAATTCTAAGACAAGATATGCCTGATTTACTTTATTCTTCAATGGAAGCTAAGCTTACAGCTTTAGTAAAAGAAATTAAAGAACGTCATAGTAAAGGGCAACCTATCTTAGTAGGTACAGTATCTGTAGATTCATCAGAAATAATTTCAAGATTACTTCAAAAAGAAGGAATAAAACCTGAAGTATTAAATGCTAAAAACCATGCTCGTGAAGCTGATATTGTAGCGGTTGCTGGTCAAAAGGGTGCAGTTACAATTGCGACAAATATGGCTGGTCGTGGTACAGATATTAAACTTGGAGAAGGTGTTCGTGAACTTGGTGGGCTTTGTGTACTTGGTACAGAACGTCACGAATCACGTCGTATTGATAATCAGTTAAGAGGTCGTTCTGGTCGTCAAGGAGACCCAGGTTATTCAAGATTCTATACTTCTAGTGAAGATGACCTGTTAAAGAGATTTGGTTCTGATCAATTTAAAGCAAGAATCGATTTAGCAATTAGACTTTCTAATGGTGGAGATGATACACTTCCTTTAGAATCTAAGATGTTTACAAAACTTGTAACAAATGCTCAAACTAAAATCGAAGGCTCTAACTATGATTCGCGTAAGAACGTACTTAAATATGATGATGTCATTCGTAAACAAAGAGAATTATTCTATGACCAAAGAATGCACATTATTAAAGACAAATCAATTGAACCAATTGTAAATAAATTAATTAAATCAGGTGTTGAAAATGTTGCATATTCACATATGGAACAAGTAGGTCATAATAAGTATAACATCAATGATGAAGCTATTACTAAAGAATTTAATAATCAATACTTTGGTCAAGGATCAGTAGATATCGGTGTTATTCAAACTTTAGATGAAAATCAAATTTGTGATTATCTAGAAGATATCGCATTTAAAAAACTTGAAGAGAAAAAAGCAATGTTTGAAGATGAGGTATATCAAGAATTCTTAAAGGTTGTAGTTTTAAAAGTATTCGATACTCATTGGACTGAACATATTGATAAGATGAGTGAATTACGTCAAGGAGTTTCACTTCAATCATATGCTCAACAAAATCCTTTCCAATTATACCAAAAACAAGGTATTGAACTATTTAATAATATGATGCACTCAATAGAATCTGATACACTTAAATTCTTAATGCGTGCTCAAATTAGATCAAATCTTGAAAGAGAACAAGTTAACAAAAATACAGTAACTAATGATTCAAAAGGTGGAGAAGTTAAACGTGCACCTAAACAAAATCTAGTTAATGTAGGACGTAATGACTTATGTCCTTGTGGTTCTGGAAAGAAATATAAATATTGCCATGGTAGATAAAAAAGCTCTTCGGAGCTTTTTTCCAATAATGGAGGCTTATATATGGAAAAATATGAAATTAATAAGTATCTAAACACATTTGAAACTTGGATTTTAGATATTCATCAAGCATTAAAAATTGAAGACATAAAAGACAAGTATGAAAAACTATCAAAAATTACATCAGATATGAATTTATGGAATGACCCAGATAATGCAAATAAAGTTATAAAAGAATTTAATGAAGTTAAAGAAAAAATATCTATATATAATGAAATGAATAATAAATTAAAAGATATGAAAGATATTATTGATTTAATCGATGAAGAAGAATATAAAAATTTACTTGAAGATGAAATCATATCTTTTGAAAAAAGAAAAAATGAATTGGATATATTAATTACTTTATCAGGTAAATATGACAATATGGGTGTTATTATGGAATTCCATCCAGGAGCTGGTGGTACAGAATCTATGGACTGGGCTTTAATGCTATACAGAATGTATCAAAGATATTGTCAATTAAAAGGTTTTAAATTTAATACAATTGATTATCAACCAGGTGAAGCTGGTATTAAATCCGCAACTGTTGAAATTACAGGCCCATATGCTTATGGCTTGCTAAAATCAGAACGTGGTGTTCATAGACTTGTTCGTATATCTCCATTTGATTCTAACAAACGTCGTCACACTTCATTTTCAAGTATAGATGTAGCTCCTGTAATAGATAATGATAATACTATTGAAATTAAAGATGAAGATATAAGAGTAGATACATATTGTTCATCAGGAGCGGGTGGTCAAGGTGTAAATACAACCTATTCAGCTGTAAGAATTACTCACCTTCCTACTAATATAGTTATTACATGCCAAAATGAAAGAAGTCAAATAAAGAATAAAGAAACAGCACTTAAAGTTTTAAAATCTAAATTATTTGAACTTAAAATTCAACAAGAACAAGAGGAACTCCGTAAACTAAAAGGTGAACAATTAGACATAGGATGGGGTTCTCAAATTAGATCTTATGTATTTTGTCCATATACCTTAGTAAAAGATCATCGTACTGAATATGAAACAGGTAATATTCAATCGGTAATGGATGGAAATATTGATGAATTTATTACTGCTTATTTAAAAATGCACGCAAGGGGATGAAA
The DNA here is from genome assembly GCA_964524125.1 of uncultured Clostridium sp. GTDB lineage: Bacteria > Bacillota_I > Bacilli_A > Acholeplasmatales > Anaeroplasmataceae > CAG-307. The sequence continues at coordinate 30,297 of CAZGBY010000005.1, read as the reverse complement.
TTTTGAGTGTTAAAAGAATTAAAGATTTTTTAGGAATAACTCTAGGTGTTTTATTAATATCAGTGTCATATCATTTTTTCTTAGAACCAACTAAATTAGTTACTGGTGGAGTAACAGGACTTATGATATTATTTGAACCAATTTTACCATTTTCTCCATCAATATTTATGTTAATAATAAATGTTGTTTTACTAATTTTAGGTTATATTTTACTAGGTCGTGATTTTTTCTTAAAAACAGTATATGCATCTCTTGCGTCTCCAGTATTTATATTTATACTTGAAAAAACATCTGACCCTTATATATTTTTAAATGGAATTAATAAATCAAATTGGTATTTAATATCTATGATAGTTTCAAGTGTATTTACGGCTATTGGTTTAGGTATTTGCTTTAGATGTAATGCAACTACTGGTGGTATGGATATAGTACAAAAAATAATGACTAAATATTTGCATATTCCCTATTCAAAAACAATGTATTTAACTGATTGGGTAATTATTTTAATATCAGGTTTTTTCATTAAAGAAAATACTATTTATGGTATTGAAGGTGTAGTATTTGGACTTATTGCAGTATATTTAATAGGTTTTATAGTAGACTTTATTGCATTAAATGCTAAATCAAGAAGAACAGCATATATTATTACATCTCGTCCTAATGAAATGAAAGAAATGATATACAAAGAAGTAAAACGTGGAGTTACAGAAACTAATGTAAAGGGTGGTTATACAGGTCAAGATCTAGTTATGTTGATTTGTACTTTAGATAATAATGAAGCTTATAAATTGAATGATAAAATACATCAAATTGATGAACACGCATTTACATTTATGAGTCAAACTAAAGAGGTAATAGGTGAATATGATTAAAATATTAAATATTAAAAAAAATAGGAAGAAATATGAAGTTTTATTATCAAATGATATAATATTAAATGTAACTGAAAAGTTTATCATTGATAATAAAATTTATGAAAATAAAGAGTTTGGTTTAGATGAATTTGAAGATATATTAAATAGTGTAGAGTTCTATAATTATTTAGAAAACGCTATTTGCTATATAAATAAATATTATAAAAATAGCTATATGATTGAACAATATTTAATAAAAAAAGGTGCAGATAAAGATGTTGCAAATAAAGTGATTTTATATTTAACAGAGCATAATTTAATTGATGATCATAAATATTTAAATGACTTTATTTGTCATTATTTAGATATGTCATATGGTCCTAAATATATTATTAGTAAAGCTTATAGTGTTAATATAAATCAAAATATAATTAAAAGAATTGATTTTAATCTATATAAAGATAAAATTTATGATAATTTAGATAAATTAATTAATAAGTTAACTTTTTCGATTAAAGATGAAGATAAATATAAAAAAAGAAATAAGATTATTAAATCTTTACTTAATAAAGGATATGATTATGATATGATTGTATCTAATTTAAAGGAGGACTTATGAAAAAACAAAAATTATTAGATCTAAAAAAAGAATATGAAGATATTATTTTAGTTAATACTAAAACAAAAGATAATATTTCAAGAATTAGATTATTCTTATTTTTCTTAACTATTTCATTATTGATTCTTGCATGCTTAAGAACTAAAATATATTTTATTATGCCTATAATTTCTTTAATAGGATATATTGCAATTTCAATATATCATCATAAATATTTAAAAATAGTAGAAGATACTAATTATAAAATAACAGTTATTAATAATTATCTATTAAGATTTGATGAATCTTATAAAAAAACTTGTGATAAAGCTCAAGACTTAAAACCTGATGATTTTCTATCATCTGACTTAGATCTTTATGGATATGGAGGATTATTCGGATATTTATCTTTTGCTAAAACACCATATGGAAGAAAATTTTTATCTAATTCTTTAAGTGCTAATATAATTAAAGAAGAAGAGTTAATATTAAGACAAGATACTATAGAAGAACTATCGTCTAAATTAGATGATACTATCTCTGTTGAGGCTAAAGCTATTAAATTTTCACAAGAAAATGATAAGAAAAAAATATCTTCACTTGAAAATGCTTTTAATCTTCTTTCAAATGATATTGAGTTTAATAAAAACAAATTGATCATTAATCTAATTTTTATATTAGTATTTATTTGTTCAATAGTATTAACTTGTCTAAGATATTTAGGGCTATATTTTCCTTTAATTATAATATTTATAGGTTTCTTACTTGGTAAAATTATCTATAAAGAAGCGGATAGTTTAGGTGCGTCTATGCAACAAATAAATACTTCGTTTTATGGATATAATTATTTGCTAGATGAAATTCAATCTAAAGAATATTCATCAAAACTATTAAATGAATATCAAGATAAAATTAAGAAATTAAATAGCAAATCTATTAAATCATTTAAATTAATATCAGGTTTCTTAAATAGTAGAAATAATATAATCTTTCAAGTAATATTTAATGGTACAATACTTTTAGATGGATTCTTAGTTTTATTATTTAAAGGTTGGCAAAATAAATATGAAAATGATTTTAAAGAAGCTATCATTTCAATCGGTCATATAGAAGAATTAATGTCTTTAGCTACTGTAAATATTGTTCACACATCAGTAAGACCTAATGTAAGTAAAGAATTTAAATTTGAAGAAATTAAACATCCTTTAATATCTGAAGATAAATGTGTACCTAATAGCTTCGAATTTAAAGGGTGTAATATCATAACTGGTTCTAATATGAGTGGTAAAACAACATTTATGCGCGCTATAGGTGTTAATTATGTACTATTTTTATCTGGAGCAAATGTTTGTGCTACATCCTTTGAAGCACCTATTTGTAAGTTGTTTACATCTATGAAAGTAGTTGATGATGTTAATAATAATATTTCTACATTCTATGGTGAAATATTAAGAGTTAAAGATATCTGTAATTATTTAAAAGAAAATAAACCTATGATTGTACTTGTTGATGAAATATTTAAAGGTACTAATACTAAAGATAGAATTACAGGAGCTTCATCATTTGCAAATAAGCTTATAAATAGTAATGCATATGCTATTATTACAACCCATGATAGTGAATTATGTTCTTTAGAAGGAGTTAAAAATTTCTATTTCTTAGAACATTATGAAAATGATAAGATAATGTTTGATTATAAAATGAGAACTGGTATATCTCAAACAAGAAATGCTATTTATCTTTTGAAGATTGCAGGAATTATTGATGAAGAAGAAAAAAGGGCCTAAATAAGCCCTTTTTGTTCTAAATAGTCAATAAAATCAACTACTCCATCATTATTATTATCTTTAAAAGTTATGTATTTAGCTGTATTCTTAGCTTCAATTGTACCATTTATCATAGATACAGTTATACCTTCAAGTTTTAGCATATTAATATCTTGGTAATTATCGCCAAAGATGATCGTATCTGATTCTTTTTTATTTAATATCATTAGCATTTCAAGTATGGCGTATGCTTTATTAGTATTTTTCAAATCAAGAATTGTAATAGAATATTTTGCATCATGACCATATTCTGTAATATTAATTTCATTAGAATATCTATCATTTATATAATTAAAGAAAATCTCTTTTTTACAGTTGTCTAATATAAAATAAATTGAATTAGGATTTTCAAGTGTAATTTCATTAAACGCTCCTTCTATAATAATAGAATCTGCTTTAATTTTATATAAGAATGATAATTTATCCATTTTATTATATATAAATAATTTGTTTAAATATGAATAATAAGAAGAAATAATAATTTCTTTAAAATTATTAAATAAATCCTTTATTATATCATCTCTTATAGACATTGTAACATTATGGTGATTGTCAAAAAAAGTAAGTGTAGCGCCATTTGATGAAATCATAGGACTTTTAAGTCCTAATTTTTGATGTAATAATATTAAATCATGGTAACCTCTACCACTTGCGAGTACAACTAAATTGTTTTTATCTTCTAAATTTCTTAAATAGTTAATTGTTTTTTTACTAAATTCACCATTTGATGGTAATAATGTACCATCAATATCAAATACGAATATTTTATTTTCCATAACATCATCCCTTTATTTATTATTACATAATTAATCTGAAATTTCAATAAATCAACTGATAATTTTATCATTTAAATCTTTAACTAACTTTGAATTTATAGTATAATTATACTATAAATGAAAAAAGGAGGAGTTAATATGCTAAATATATTTTTAATTGAATTTAATCTACCTCTCCTTTTTAGTTTTTTAATTGGACTTGGAATTGGACTTTCGCTTGCGGTATTACTTTATTTAATTTTAGTCCTATCTTCTGTTAGGAAGAATAATATTGTCGTAAAATCTACACAAAATAATTTAACTGATGAAGAGGTTAAATTAATGATACATGAAGCCCAACAAATATTTAAAGATAAATCACTAAAGGGTGCTAATTCTAATTTAGTATATTGTAAAGATCTTTCTTATGAATTAATTTTAAATATTGCTAAAAAATATTATCCGGATTCAAAAAGACCTTTATATGAATTATCTATAGATGAAGTATTAATGTTAACAGTCTATATTTCTAATAGACTTGATGAAATTTTAGATGCTAGAGGATTGAGACTATTTAGAAAATTAAAAGTATCTCAAATCATCGGTATGACAGAAATCAAAGAAAAGATAGAAGCTAACTCTATTGTAAAAGCGACTAAGAAATATAAAGTTTTAGAAGCAATATCAGCTGCTAAAAAAGTTGTAAATATTGTAAATCCTGTTTATTGGGCAAGAAAAGCAGTTATTGATAAATCTCTTAATTTCGCAATAAAAAAATTATGTTTAATAATTATTGCTACATGTGGTGAGGAAACTTATAAAATTTATTCTAAAGCTGTATTTGATACAGTTGTTGATATTGATAGTGGTATTGATAAACTTGTATCTGATATTCAAAGTGATTTGAATGAACAATTAAAAAATGATAATTTAGAAGTTGTTGAAAGTAAAGATGAATACTCTCAAGTTAATAATAGAATTTTACTTGAAGAACCCAAAAATGATAAATTAAAAAATAAAAAAAGTATTTTTAGTATTTTTAAGAAAGATAAGGAGTAATATTATGAGTTTAAAGAAAAATAAGCCAATTATTCAATGTACAAAAACAAAATTTGTAATACCTCAAGTGGAAGATTCTTTATCAGGTCTTAAAATAGCTAAGGGTAAATTTCAAAAATCTGAATTTGCGTCTTCTTTATATGGAACTGGTATTAAGGATATTTCTACATATATAGATAATGCAATGCTTGGTGTAGATGTTAACCATGTATATGATAACTTTAGAGATGATAAAGATAAAAAAGTTACAGAAGATGATTTACTTAATAAGTATGGAACTAAATTTCCTGAATTCCAACAAATTAATTTAAACACAGCCAAAGAAGTATATGGAAAAAATATTACAGTAAATAAAAAAAGTACTAAAAAATCAGATGAAGAACCAATTTCATTTTCATTTATTCAACAAAAAGAAGAAATTACACCTAAAGAAGAAATAATTGAAGAAAAAAATCAAATTAATACAACTTCAGATGATTCTAATGAAGGATTTGATTTTGGATTTGATAGTATAAATCAAACTAATAATTCAAATAATAATTTAGAGTTTGAAACACTTCATCCTACTATTGAAATTACAGATGATGAAGATGAATTTTTTAAAGTAGAAGAGAAAAAAGAAAAAACTTTTACTAATATTATAAGAAGAACAAAAAATGAACAAGAAGAGGTTTCTAAATATTCAACACCTTTTATTCCTCGTGAAGAAAAAGAAAAAGGTGAAGATGAATTTATAGAAGAAAAACCATTTGTTGATGAGGCACCTAAAGTTGTTGAAACTAAAAAAGAAGACAAAATTCCTCAAAGTGTTAATCCTTACAAAAATTATGAACTTCCACCATTTGATAGATTTACTAAAACATCTGCAAGCGATGAAGAATTACCTGGTTGGGTAACTGAAAAGAAAGAAATTATTAATGATACATTGTCATCATTTGATATTTCAGGTGAAGTTGTAAACTTTACTAAGGGACCTACATTTACTCGTTATGAAATCCAACTTCAAAATGGTATTAATGTTAAAAAGGTTGCGAATTTACAAGATACATTCCAAGCTAATTTAGGGGTTACAGCTATTCGTATTCAAGCACCTATTCCTGGAAAAAGAACAATTGGTATAGAAGTGCCTAATGATAAAACGCAAACAGTATGGTTTGGAGATATTGTAGATGAAGCGTTTATTAATGATGGAAAACCTCTTAATGTTTCATTAGGAAAAGATATTGATGGAAAAATTATTACATCAGACATTTCATCTTGGCCTCATGGACTTGTGGCTGGATCAACAGGTAGTGGTAAGTCTGTTTGTATTAATACTATTTTAGTAAGCTTACTTCTTAAAAATAGACCTGATGAGTTAAAACTAATTTTAGTTGACCCTAAACAAGTAGAATTAATTACTTATAATGATCTTCCTCATTTAATTACACCTGTAATTTCTGACGCGAAAATGGCTTCAGAAGCTTTAAAATGGTCTGTTGATGAAATGGAAAGAAGATATAGTGCATTTGCCCAAAATCGTGTAAGATCTATTAAAGATTTTAATGAAAAGTGTAAATCTGACGTATCTATGAAGAAAATTCCTTACATTGTAATTATTATAGATGAACTTGCTGATTTAATGCAAGTGTGTTCTTCAGATGTTGAAGATTCTATTCAAAGATTAACACAAAAAGCACGTGCTGCAGGTATTCATTTAATTTGTGCAACTCAAAGACCTACAACAGATGTAGTAAAGGGAACAATAAAAAATAATATTCCAACAAGACTAGCATTTAGAGTTACATCTCAAGTTGACTCGTTTACAATTTTAGATGAAGGTGGAGCTGAAGCTTTACTTGGTAAAGGTGATATGTTAATTAAAAACGTTGGTACATCTCGTTTGCAAGGTTCATACATGCCTGATAGTGAAATTGACTTTGTAACTGACTTTATCAAAGCTGAAGCTGAACCTGATTATTTAATGGATCACGCTACTTTAAAGGCTAAATTTGAAAGTGATTCATTTGGTTCACCACAAAATAATGGTGAATCAGCAGAACTTTTATATCAAGTGTCACGCTATTTTGTTGAATCTGAAACTTGTTCAATTAATATGTTACAACAACAATTTAATCTGGGATTTAATAGAGCATCTCGTATTGTATCCGCGCTTGAAGAAATGGGAGTAGTTAGTGGTAAACAAGGAACGAAAGGCAGAGAACTTTTAATGACACTTGATCAAATTAATGAACTATTTGAAAGAGAGGAATAATAAATGCCATCTGTAAGAAAAAGAATATTAAAAAAAGATAGCAGTGTAATTCCTAAAGTTAAAAAATATTCATCTATTAATTCTTTAATTAAGTTTATTATATTAATCATTATTTTATTAATATCTTTATTATTAATTAATGATATTAATAATTTAGCATTTATTTCACCATTAGTATTTTATGTAATCCTTTGTATGTCAGCAATTATTATATGGGCATTTCATCTTTATTTTAAATATTTGTATATAGAAGAGTATTTGCCTCCTATATTTAAAATATATTCAATATATGATACATTATCATTTTGTCTACTTACAATTAATATTTTATTATTTATTGTTATGTTTATATTTGTACCAACTGAAGTTTCAGGAATATCAATGGAATCAACTTTTTATAATAATGATAAATTACTTGTTTGGCATATAGGATATGAAGTTAAAACTGATGATGTAGTTATTATTAATATTAATGAGAATTATTCTAATTATTCAAAAGAAGAAACTTTTTATATTAAAAGAGTAGTTGCGACATCGGGTGATACTGTTTATTATGAAAATACTAATTTATATGTAAACAATGAAATTGTTGCATATGATATATCATTATATCAATATGAAACAATGACTACTTTTACTAAAAATAATACATCTATTCTTGATGATAATGGTAAAGTAATTTCTGGATATTCTATAGTAATGGGAGATAATAGAAATCACTCTACTGATTCAAGAGTAATTGGTGCAATTTTAAATTCTGATGTTGAAGGTAAAGTAATATTTAGATATTATTCTAAAGGTGGAAGTTTTGGTGTTCCTAAGAAGAATATTAATTATTAAATAACTAAAAGTCATTCAATAAAATTAGATTTTGAAATTAATGACATTAATAAAAAAATAAAATAAATAACGAAATGATGTGGTAATATGGCTTTTGATTATAAAAAAGAATATAAAGAATTTTATATGCCTAAAAATAAACCTAGTATAATAGAAATTCCTAGAATGAATTTTTTAGCGGTTAGAGGTACAGGAAATCCTAATTTAGAAAATAGCGATTATCAAAAAACAATAGGTTTATTATATACTATTGCTTATACAATAAAAATGAGTTATAAAGGCACTCATAAAATTGATGGTTTTTTTGAGTATGTAGTTCCTCCACTTGAAGGATTTTGGTGGCAAGAAGGATTAAAAGGTAGTATTGATTATAATAATAAAAATGCTATGCACTTTATATCTATTATTAGATTACCAGATTTTGTTACTAAAAAAGATTTTGATTGGGCTATTTGTGAAGCTACAAAGAAGAAAAACCAAGATTTTTCAAGAGTAGAATTTTTAACTTATGATGAAGGATTATGTATACAATGCTTGCACATAGGTTCTTATGATGATGAGCCAAAAACAGTTAAATTAATGCATGAATATATAAAAGAAAATGGTTATGAACTTGATATAACTGATGAAAGATTTCATCATGAAATATATTTAAGTGATCCCAGAAAATGTGATGTTAGTAAATTAAAAACAGTAATAAGACATCCAATAAAGAAATCAAATAATTGTTAAGTTAACAATTTATAGGAAGTGATAAAATGCCTGATAATACATCATTAAATATTCATTGGTATCCAGGACATATGGCTAAAGCTAAAAGAGAAATTACAGAAGTTTTACCTTTAGTTGATATTGTTTTAGAACTTAGAGACGCAAGAATACCATCATCAAGTAAAAATCCAATGATTGATGATATTTTAAAAAATAAACCAAGATTAATTTTACTTAATAAAGCTACACTAGCTGATAATAAAAAAACTCAAAATTGGATTTCATATTTAACAAATGATAACACTTATGCTTTAGATATTGATTCTATATCTGGATATAATATGAAACAAATTCAGCCATTTATTAAAGATATATTAAAAGATAAATTACAGTCGCTTGCTAAAAAAGGCTTAGTTAATAAAAATATTAGAGCTTTAGTAGTTGGTATACCAAATGTAGGTAAATCTACATTTATAAATTATATGGCAAAGAAAAAAGTTGCTAAAACAGGTGATAAGCCAGGTGTTACTAAAAATCAAACTTGGTTGAAAATATCAGATTCATTACAATTTTTAGATACTCCAGGTATTTTATGGCCTAAATTTGAATCTCAAGATGTAGGTATTAAGTTATCTATTTGTGGTTCAATTAAAGATGAAATAGTAGATCTTCATTTAGTTACTTTATATGCATTAAGAATAATTGAAAAAAAATATCCTCAATTTTTAATGGAAAGATATAATTTACCTGATGTTGACCTATCAGATGATTTAGATGGTATGAAGGTAGCTACTTTAATTGCTAAGAAAAGAGGATGTTTATTAAAAGGTGGAGAATATGATTATGAAAGAGTATTCACCCTTGTAATTAATGATATAAGAAGTAATAGAATTGGAAGAATGACGTTAGAGGAACCTTATGAAAACAATTAAGAATTTATATCAATATGAAGAAGAACTTGAAGATCAAGGAATAACTTATATTGCAGGTTGTGATGAAGTTGGTCGTGGCCCTTTAGCTGGTCCAGTTGTAGTAGCTGCAGTAATTATGCCCATTAATAGTAGAATAAAAGGTATTGATGATTCAAAAAAACTTTCTGAGAAAAAAAGAAATGAATTATATAAAATAATTCTTGAAGAAGCTATTTCTGTAAGTGTTTCTTTTATTGATGAAAAAATAGTTGATGAAATAAATATTTATGAAGCTACTAAAAAAGGAATGATTGAAGCTATAAGTAATCTAAAAGTTAAACCTGAACATGTTTTAATCGATGCAATGCCACTTAAAGAATTAAGTATTCCACATACATCTATTATCCATGGAGATGCCATTTCTGCGTCTATTGGTGCTGCATCAATTGTAGCTAAAGTTACAAGAGATGAATTTATGGATAAAATGGATGTAAAATATCCTGGTTATGGATTTAAAAAACATAAAGGATATTGTACCAAAGAACATTTACAAGCTTTAGATAAGTTAGGTCCTTGTGAGATTCATAGAAAAAGTTTTTCACCTGTAAAGAAATTTTATACTAAACAATTAAGTTTAGATTTATTTAATGAAGAAGAAAATAATAATTAATAAGTAGTGTTTATATAAATGCTACTTATTATTATCTTTGCAATTGTATTTTCGTATTTTATCCAAAATTAGTAAAGAAAACGCTTTTATTTAAAAAAGTATTGACATATTTTTTATTAGTGATATTATTAACACATAAATTAAAAAGATTTAGGTTTCCAAGATAGGATATATTCCTTGAGTATATTTAATATAGAAACCTAGAAATAGGTTTTTTTAATTTATATTGCAAAGATAGTCGAAAGACTTGAGTATAATTATGTCTAGCCTGGCTAACTCATAATTATGTATATAATTAAAATTATGTTAGGCGACATCTTTTAATGTTATGCATTATGTGGACCTAACTTAAGTTGGGTCTATTTTTTTTAATAAAGAAAGGTGATTTAAATGCGACGACGATGTAATTTATATATTCTAATTAATAAAGAAAATAAATAATTATAATTAAAAGGAGAGTAATAATATGAAAATTAAGAAACTATTAACTATATTCTTAAGCTTATTTATTGCACTAAGTGTATGTTTACTTACAACATCATGTTCTAATAATAAATTATATATCGCAACATCACCAGATTATGCTCCATATGAATTTATAGATTCTACAAAAAAAGGTCAAGATCAATATGTTGGTGCAGATATTACACTTGCAAAATATATAGGAAAGAAATTAAATAAAGAAGTATATATAGACGCAATGAGTTTTGATCAAACATTAATTAATGTTCAAAATGGAAAAGATGAACTTGCGATTTCAGGTTTTACTTATAAAGAAGAAAGAGCCCAAAATTATGAAATGTCAAATAGTTATTATGATGATGGTGATGGAGATCAAATCGTAATTGTACTTAAATCATTTTATGAACAAGGATATAAAACACTAGATTCAATAAATAATAGTTCAATAAAAGTAGGTGCTCAAAGTGATTCTGTCCAAGAAGGACTTGCAATAGAACAACTAAAAAATGCTAATATTGAAAAATATTCAACTATTACTGAAATGGTTACATATTTAAAAGCTAAAAAAATAGACGCAATTGCAATATCATCAAAAGCTTATGAAGCCTTAAATGATGATTTAATTATTAAACTTGATGATGATTTTCTATCAGATGATACTGGTTTATATATACTTGCAAAAAAAGGAAATACAGAACTTATAAGTCAAGTTAATGAAATCATAAATGAGGTAGTAGAACAAAATTTATATTCTAAATGGTTAGATGAATCAGTAGCTTTAAAAGAAGAATTAGGAGATAAAGCTTTAGAAGGAATAGTAGATAATGATTTCATTTTAGTAAAAGCTTGGAAGATGTTTACAGGATACTTTGGTGAATTCATGAAAGGGTTAGGAATTACTTTAGCACTATCATTTTTAGGAGTTTTATTTGCATCATTATTTGGTATAGGCTTATGTTTGATGAATATTTCTAAAAATAAGATATTAAATACTATATCTAAAATATATATTGAAGTAATTCGTGGTATACCACTTCTATTACAACTTACTGTAATTTTCTTATTAATGCCAAGAGGCACATCAAAGTTTTTAACTTGTGTTATTGCACTTGTAATTAATAGTGCAGCTTATCAAGCAGAAATCTTCCGTTCTGGTATTAATGCTGTAGATAAAGGACAAATGGAAGCGGCTCGTTCTCTTGGTATGTCTTATCCTAAAGCTATGATTAAAGTAATAATTCCTCAAGCAATTAAGAATATATTACCATCACTTGCAAATGAGTTTGTTGTATTAATTAAGGAAACTTCCCTTGCGTCTACATTCTATGTTGGAGATTTAATGACTGTAAAAACTATTATTACAGGTACATCATATGATGCACTTACACCTTATATAATAATAGCTGTTATTTACTTTATTTTAACATTTAGTTTATCTAAATTAATAAATTATTTTGAAAAGAGGTTGTCACAATAATGAAAAATATAAATAATGAAATTATTCTAGAAGTTAACAACCTTCATAAACATTTTGGAAAACTTGAAGTTTTAAAAGGTGTTAATCAAGTAATTAAAAAAGGTGAAGTTGTATCTATTATTGGCGCATCGGGTTCAGGTAAATCTACTTTTTTAAGATGTCTTAATTTACTTGATAAACCAAGTGCTGGTGAAATTAAATTTGAAGGAAATGTATTATTTTCATCACAAACTCTATTTATAAAAAAAGAAATAGAAGAATATGTTTTAGGTAAAACTAAAAATGAGTTAAATCATGATGAAAAATATATTATGCTTAAAGCTAAACTTCATCAAGCTAAAAAAGCTGATGCGATTGAGAAAAAATATAACGATAAGAATATTAATATCCACAGACAAAAAATGGGTATGGTTTTCCAACATTTTAATGTATTTCCACATATGTCTTGTAAGGATAATATTACACTTGCACCTACTCAAATTGGTAAGATGTCAAAAGAAGAAGCTGATAAATTAGCTCTTGAATTACTTAAAACAGTAGGTCTTGAAGATAAAGCTGATGTTAAACCATTAAAGCTATCTGGAGGTCAGAAACAACGTCTTGCGATTGTTCGTGCAATGGCTATGAATCCTGATGTAATGTTATTTGATGAACCAACTTCAGCACTAGACCCTGAAATGGTAAAAGGTGTACTTGATGTAATTAAATCACTTGCAAATAAAGGTATGACTATTGTAATTGTAACTCATGAAATGTCATTTGCAAAAGAAATATCTGATAAAGTAATTTTTATGCATGAAGGTGTTATTGCAGAAGAAGGTACACCACAAGAAATATTTGATAATCCAAAACATCCAAGACTTCAAGAATTCTTGAAAAGTGTTTTATAATATTATACAACGTTTAAAATGCACTGTGAGTTTTCAGTGCATTTTAAATGTATAAAGATAGGAAGTAGATATTATGGAATTTATTGTAAAAGGTAATATGATTTTAAAAGATGCCTTAATAAATGAATATTCAAAAAAATATGTAAGATATTTAAAAAGGCAAAATGCTATCTTTTATAAAAATAATGAAATAATTAAAAATCATGAACAAGTATATAATGGAGATTTAATTAAAATAGAATTTGAAAGCACATATCAAAAAGAAGAAATTCTATATGATTTAAGTCTTGATATAATATATGAAGATTTTAATTTTATGATTGTAAATAAACCTGCAAATTTAAATACTATTCCATCAAAATTAGAACCTCAAAAAAGTTTATATAATGCTATTTATACCTATTTATTTAAAAACAATAAATTAAATACTATTCATATTATTACAAGACTAGATAATAAAACATCTGGTTTAGTTTTAGTAGCTTTAAATAAAGAAACTGCACTTTTTTTGAATAAAAATCATTCATCTATGCATAAAATATATTATGCAAAAGCTATTGGAATAATTAAAGAAGATACTTTTATTATAAATAAACCTATTTTAAAAGTTGATGATTCTATAAAAAGAATAATTTCAAATGCTGGTAAAGAATCTATTACATCATTTGAAGTTTTAAAAAGATATGAAGATTCTACATTACTTAAATGTATCTTACATACAGGTAGAACACATCAAATAAGAATTCATTTAGCAAGTATATCTCATCCTATTCTAGGAGATGACTTATATGGTAATACTAAAGGACTTCTTCGTTTATGTTGTAATGAACTTTCATTTATAGGACCTGAAAATATTAATTATTCCTTTAAATTACCTCTTGCAGTTTGGATGAAAGATTGAATAAAAAGAAATATCTAATTGCTTTGTTATTATCGTTAATGATAATATTAACTGTTTATTTTTTACCATATACAATAAAGCTTACAAATGAAAACTATAGAAATTATTTAGTAAGTCAAATATTAAATTTAAAATGGAAAGGTCCATTTGTACTAATTTTATTATTTGCATTTCAACTTATAGTACCTATTCTTCCTGGTGAACCATTTGAAATAATATCTGGTATAATATATGGTCCGTTATTAGGAATGATATATGCTCAAATAGGGATTTTTATAGGATCATTACTTGTTATATGGACAATAAGAAGCTTAAATTTAAGAATAAATATTAAAAGATATCCAAAATGGGTAAGTAATATATTACGTGATAAAACATCACTCAATTATAGTGTATTCTTTATAACTTTAATACCAGGCCTTCCTAAGGATATTATTCCTTATATGATAAGTCAAACTAATATGAAGATTAAAGATTATTTAATTATAAATTTTCTTGCAAGAATACCTTCTATTATATCATCTACAATAGTTGGTAGTTCGTTATTTAATGGTCATTATAAATTAAGTTTAATCATCTTTTTAGCAGAACTTTTTATATCTATATTATGTTTAATATTAAAAAAAAGAATAATTAAAATATTTAAACATAAGAATAAAATCAAATATTCATCAAATAATATTGATGAAAGGAATGATTAGATGGCTAAAATACATTGCAATGCATCAAATTGTGGATTTAATCAGGATAATACTTGTCATAAAAAAAGTGTTAAAGTAGAAGGCCTTTTTTCAAGGTCAAAGTTAGGTACTTTCTGTCAATCTTTTAGAAATCCGATAGATGATTCATTATTTAAAGAAGAAATGGCAGATGAAATTATACCACAAGATAATATAGTTCGAATTGGATGTAGTGCTACTTATTGTATATATAATAAAGATAATTATTGTAAAGCTTCACATATTGAAATTGGTGGTAAATCAGCTAAATATCGTAGTGAAACTCAATGTGATTCATTTGATTTGAAATAAGTTAGATTAATTTCTAGCTTATTTTTGTTTTTGATTGAAAATGATATTATTTTAGATTATAATATTTTTAAAAGTTAAAGGATGTGTTAATATGTCATGTGATCATAATTGTGCAAATTGTGCATCTAAAGGAAGTTGTTCTGAAAAACAATACTTTGATACAATAGATTCAAAAATAGGAAAAATTATAGGTGTTATGTCAGGTAAAGGTGGAGTAGGTAAATCTACAGTAACAACATTACTTGCGTGTAAAATGGCTAAGTTAGGTTATAAAGTAGGTATATTAGATGCCGATATAACAGGACCTTCAATTGCTCATAGTTTAGGTGTTAAAGGAAGAGTTTTAGGTACTAAAGGAAGAATGTTCCCGCTTGAAGATAAAAATGGTATTAAAGTAATGTCTGTTAATTTATTAATTGAAGATGAAACTCAACCAGTTGTATGGAGAGGACCAATATTAGGTGGTGCTGTAAAACAATTTTATAGTGAAACAGTATGGGAAGAACTTGACTATTTATTTGTAGATATGCCACCAGGTACATCTGATGTACAACTTACAGTTTTAAATAATATACCAGTCGATGGAGTAATTATTGTGTCTACACCTCAAGATTTAGTTTCAATGATTGTGTCTAAATGTGTAAATTTAGTGAATAAAGTTAATGTGCCAATTATAGGATTAATTGAAAATATGGCGTATGTTACTTGTCCATGTTGTAATAAAGAAATTGAAATATATGGTAAATCTCATTTAGATGAAGTATCTACAAAATATAATTTATTACCACTCGCAAGATTAGGTATAGATACTAATTTATCAAATTTTATGGATAAAGGTCAAGTTTATGAATATGAAACTTCAAAACTTGATAATGTTGTAGATATAATTAAATAGTTATAGATCTTTAAATTTATTAATTATTATTTCGATATTATCTATTTTTTGAGTTAACTTTAAAAGCTTATCAATAATTTCTTTATTATTATCTTTTTCATTTAATCTATCTAAATATTGATTTTGGGCACCTACAGTTTCAAGTACTTGACCAAGTGACTCAAAAAAATTTCCCATAGCGGATTGTTCATAAGCATCTAAGTCATCAGCTATTATATAACCTAAGAGCATCGCAACTAAATTAAATTCATATGCGTTAAGTTTTAATAATGATTTAGATAATTTAGCTACTGGATTTGTATTTAAACTTTCCATATTATAGTATATTTAAGAGAGGTATTTTATATGACAAAAATTTATATGATTGGTGATTCAACTATGCAATATAATAATATATTTTCATATCCTCAAACAGGTTGGGGACAAGTCCTACATTTATTTTGTAAGAATGATTGTTTAGTTGAAGTACATGCTAAAAATGGTAGAAGTACTAAAAGCTTTATAGATGAAGGAAGATTTGATGTAGTACTTTCAAAATTAAATGAAGGTGATTTTGTAATTTGCCAATTTGGTCATAATGATGAAAAAGAAGAAGATAAGACAAGATATACACAAAAAGATACATCTTATATAGATAATTTAAATTATTTTAAAGAGAAAGTAGAACAAAAAGGTGCTCATATTGTATATGCAACATCTATATCTAGAAGAAAATTTATAGATGGTATTTGTCAAGATACTCATAAGGGTTATCCTCAAGCTATGCTTAATTATTGCTTAAACAATAATTTAACATGTATTGATTTGAATAGATTAACCTTAAATTTATATAATAAATTAGGTGAAGAAGAAACTAAGAAGTTCCATATGATATTTGGTAAGGATATTTATGAAAATTATAAAGATGGTAAACTTGATAATTCACATTTAGTTTATGAAGGAGCTATAATGGTTGCTAAATTATTCGTAAGTGAAATTTTTAAAACTAATGATCCTATAAAAGAATGTTTCTTAGATTTAAATCAAAAAGAAGAAATAGATGAAAGGATGTTAAAAGATTAATGAGTAAGTTTAAAATAAATACTAGATTATTAATAGAAGGAATTATTATTACAATTTTGGGTTTATTATTATGTTTTATTAAAGCTGATACTTTAATAAAAATAGTCTTTATTATAATAGGAATACTTATTATTTTAGGTAGTATTAATGATTTAATAATAGGATATAAATTAAAAGATAAAGTCAAATTAATATCTTCTATAATTGATATAATACTTGCGATAATATTAATATTCTTTCATAATATTGTATTTTTAATTGTTATTGCTCTATATTTATTAATATATCCAATTATAAGAATATTTAAAAATCCTAATCATTATCTACAATTTAAATTTGAACTTCCAAGATTATTACTTGCGATTGTTTTACTTATTTTATCTCCACAAGGCATATTAAATATATTATTTATAATATTAGGTATATTCATGATTGTTATTGGAATACTTACAATTTTAGGAAGTTTTTCTAAAATAAAAATAATTTAATAAAATAAAAAATGATAGTTTGAATTGGAAACTATCATTTTCTGTTTTAAAAGAAGAATGCTTTAAATCTTTTTTCTAATATTAACTTTAAAAATGTTTTATGATTTTGACTTATGCATTCTATACTATCAATTAATAAATTGATTTCTTGTAGATTAATTTTTTCTTTTATTCTTTCTATAGCTTTATCGCATTCTTTATATTGGTGAGATTTAATAAAACTATAATAATTGATTCTTTTACCATTAAGATGAATAGCAGAAGTGGGGAAGTCATAGATTCTAGCATTTAATTGTTGTTTATTTACAAGTATGTTATTAATCATATCTTCATCTACTTGTGGGAATAAAGAAGAACCACAATCAAATATCGGGGCTAAAATACTATCATCAGAATCTTGATTATATAAAAAACCCCAATTTCCATTATGTCTATCCCAGTTACCTATAAAGGCATCTACTACAAACATATCCCAAAAATGATTTGATAATACTACTGGGTCGATTATATGTTGATTTTCTATTGTATCGATGATGTCTTCAAGTTCTGTTCCATAACCATTAGATTTAGAATCAAACATTTTATTTTTAATTGAGCCAAAATCCATTAATTTGTATCCATTAATTTCAAAATCTTTGCAAGCAACGACAATTTTAGATTGATTTTTATATTTATATGTTCCTAAGACTGTCTCTTGTGTTTTGATTCCTATCATATTAAATATATGAGACCCTAAAAACTCAGAAACGCAAGAATTTGCATAGGATATATTATCATTTTTATTAGCATTTGTTGGAAATTTTAACATATAAAGTTGATCTTCTATTTTCAAGCATATCTTATTTCCATTTGCTCCACCATAAGATTTATTTCTTTCTGGAAATTTTGTAAAATCTATCATAAATAATCTCCTATTATAAGTATTTTTTTCTTAAATAATCAGCATGCTCTTTACTAATTAAATCTTCTACTTCACAAACATTTATATTACTACGTAATTCTTCTATATAACAATCATATAAAGGATTTTTTTTGTTTTTTCTTTTAATAACATCAATACTTTCTTGTAAAAAAGTAGGTAAGTTTTGTTCATAAGCAGGTTTATATAAAACTGGTTCTAAATTAATTAAATCGTTAATATCACAATCTAAAGTATTAGCTATTTTTAGTATTATTCTGATTGTGCAATCTAAAATGTTACTTTTCCCTGAACATATATCGTATAATGTTGTTTTTGATATACCACTATCTTTAGATAATTTATAAATTGTATATCCTTTTTCCTTTAGAAAATCATAAATATTCATTATATCACCATCATTATTATATCGGTTATTCGGATTAAAATCAAGTTTATGTACAAAAAAACATCTATCTTTTTTTAGATAGATGATAATTTATTTTAGTTATCTTTTATCTTTGTATGTAAGAGTTGCAATACATTCAAGATTGAATGTTCTTGGGAACATATCAAATCCTTCAATTTCATTTAAATGATAACCGACATTAGATAATTTAAATAAATCTCTAACTTGAGTTTTAGGATCACATGAAACATAAACTATTTTTCTTGGTTTAAGTTTTCCTACTGCACTAATAAATTGATCAGTAGAACCATCTCTTGGAGGATCCATAATAAGTATATCTATATGTTCATTTTGTGATGCGATTTTCATCATAAATTTAGTCGAATCATCGTTAAAGAATTCAATATTCTTAATATTATTATGACGTGCATTTAAACAAGCATCTTTATAAGCATCTTTATTTAACTCAACACCATAAACTTGTTTACAAGAAGAAGACGCAAGTAAACCAATAGTACCAACTCCACAATAAGTATCTAGCAATATATCATTTTTAGAAATGTTTGCCATTTCTAAAGCTTTTTTATAAAGCATATTCATACCAATGGTATTTACTTGATAGAAACTTTTAGAAGATATTTTAAACTTTAATTTGCCAATTGTATCATAAATAAATCCTGGTCCGTATAAGATACGTTCTTTTTCACCAAGGACAATTGATGTTTGACGTGAATTAATATTTTGAACAATAGTAGTAATGCCTAAATCTTGTTTAATTAAATCTTTAACAACATTTTTACTACCAGGAAAGAAATCACCATTAGTTACAATTACAAGTAAAAGTTCCTTAGAATTAAAACCATATCTTACAAGTACATGTCTAATAATACCTTTTTTAGTTTTTTCATTATATGGTTCAATTTTATTTTTAGTTAATACTTTATTAAATGCGTTTATAACTTCAGTTCCTTTTTGGGTTTGAATTTTACAATTTGTTACAGGTACAATTTTATGGGTACCTTCTTCGTAAAAACCACATACAACATTATGAGTTTTAGACATTTTATATGTCATTTGGCATTTATTACGATAGTAATAGGGATTTGGCATTCCATTAATTTGATTAATTTTTATACCTTTAAAAGAAGAATACAAACTTTTTAGATAATCTTGTTTTAATTGTAGTTCTCTTTCATATGTCATATGTTGATATTGACATCCACCACATTCTTGAAAATATGGACATAAAGAAGTAATTCGACTTTCTGCTTTGTTTAATATTTTATCAAGTTTAATAGGCATTTTAGGATTATCAATAATTTTAAAGTTTCCTACTTCACCTTCAAGCATTGATGGAATTTCATATTCTTTATTATTGTATTTAACGATACCATTACCATTAAAAGCAATACGATTACATTTAAGTTCTATTTGTTTTTCTCTTTTCTGATTTGCCATAAAACATACCTCCAAAAAATAAAAAAAGGCTTTTTAGCCTCTAATTTACAAGATGGTGGACCGTTAGAGACTCGAACTCTAGACCCACTGATTAAGAGTCAGTTGCTCTACCAACTGAGCTAACGGTCCGTATAATTAGTTTAAATGGTGGACCGTTAGAGACTCGAACTCTAGACCCACTGATTAAGAGTCAGTTGCTCTACCAACTGAGCTAACGGTCCA
>CAZGBY010000005.1:0-9526 GCA_964524125.1 uncultured Clostridium sp. | reverse complement strand
ACTCTAGACCCACTGATTAAGAGTCAGTTGCTCTACCAACTGAGCTAACGGTCCATTTGCTTTAATAAGCATTTAATATTATACAATAAATATAACCTCAATGCAAGCACTTTTTTAAAAAATCGACAAGAAAGAAGTTGTACTAAAATGTTAAATGAATTTTACATTTTCGTTGTAAAGATAATAAATATTGATAAAATTAATTTGAAAATAATAATTTATTTTGTATTTTTAAACTATATAAATATTATAATTAAGATATTCATTTATTTTCTTAAACATGGTATAATGTTTTAAAAGAAGGTGCCTTATGAAAGAAAAAGAAGAATATCAACGTGACTTTACTCAGGCTTCAAGAATTTATTTAGCACTTGAAGAAGAAATAAGAGAATTATTTAAATTTGGATCTTCAAATGTAAGTTTAGATGAAACACTTAAATCTTTTGATTTGTTAGTGCAAATACTATTATTAAATTTGAGTGTATTAGATGACAAAATCACAAAAGAAGAATTAAAGTTTGTTCATAAAATATCTATTGAAGAAGATATTATTGATTATATTAATTTACAAACTAAGAAAAATATTACATGGGAAGATTTATCTTTAAGTACGTGGTCTTATGAAAGTTTTTCTGATTTTTTAGATTATATTTCTAATATTGTATCTATAAAGATTAATTCTTTTATACTGGTAGTTGCATCTAAAGATGCTATAACTAAAAAGAATTATGCCTATAAATTTTATCAAGGACTTAAAGAATTAGCTTGTATATTTGTAGATGCAAATAATGATAGAAACCATGAAAGGGAAATTGATCAAATTTTACAAAAGAATTTTATTGTAAAATATAAAGCTTTAAAGAGTATTTTTTCAATTAAAAGCGAATAATTTATCCTGCATTTATCTTGCAATTTATCCTGCATTTATCTTGCAATTTTACTTGAAGTTTGCTATTATATTAATAGAAAGAAGTGATAACATGGCAAACTTAGGTAAAGAAAATGAAAATATAGAATTTAAAGAGTCAACTGCAGAATTTGATAAAGCGTGCAAAGCGATGGTTGGTATGCTAAATAAATCGGGATTCGGTACTGTATATTTTGGAGTGAAAGATAATGGCGATGTAATTGGTCAAAATATTGGTAGTCAAACATTATCTAATTTAGCTGATAAAATTAAAGAATCTATAAAGCCTAGTATTTATCCGACAATTGTCCCGATGACAATAGGTGATAAAACCATAATTAGTATGACTTTTTCTGGGAAAAATAAACCTTATGCTTATAAAGGGTCATTTTATATTAGAGTTGAACAACAAAATTTAGTTGTTGATCCTTTAGTTTTGCGTGAATTGATTAAAGAAAGCCATGAGTATAATGATTTGTGGGAAAATGAAGTAACTAAGTTTGGTGTGGAATCTATTGATAATGAATCGGTTGATATGTATTATAGACAAGCGGTTGCGATGGGAAGAATTAATAAATATGATCATACTAATGAAGAATTATTAACACAATTAAATTTAATGGTTGATGGGAAATTAACTAATGCTGGATTATACCTTTTTGGTAAAAATAGTCCTTTGGTATACAAGGCTGTAGAATACCCAACAACTGAAAGACTAAATCCTATTGATTTAAAACGTTTTGAAGGAAATATTTTTCAATTAATTAATAATGTTATTAATTATATTAATCAAAAAATTAGATGGAATATTGAAATTAATGATATTAATAGGGTTGAAGTTCCAGAAATACCTATTGTTGCAATAAGAGAAATAGTAATTAATTCATTAGTTCATTGTGATTATCATGCGGATTCTGAACATCAAGTTACAATTGACCCTGAAAATATAGAAATTTATAATCCTGGTGTTTTTGGTGAATATACTCCAATTGATTATGTTAACGGTATAATTCCTTCAAGAACGAAACATAAAGTTATACAAGGTATTATTTTTAAAGCATTTGATGTTGAAACTTTAGGTAGAGGATTAAAAAGAATGGATAATGCTTGTAAAAATGCAAACATTAATTGGAATTATACTAAATATAATTTTGGCTTTTCTTTTGTATTTTATAGAAAAAATAAAGATTTAAATAAAATTTCTGATGATGCAAAAATTTTATTAAATTTTATGAAAAAAAATAAAAATATTTTAGAAAATTTAGATGTTGCTTCTAAAGTTGTTAATAAAAAAGAAAGAACAACATCAACTATAATTAAGGAATTAGTATCTAATAAACTTATTATTAGAATTGGTTCTAAGAAAAATGGTTATTGGAAAATTATAGATTAATATGATAATTTATCCTGCATTTATCTTGCAATTTATCCTGCACTTATCTTGCAATACTAAAAAAGATGGACCTATAATCCATCTTTTTAAATCTTAGTTATTCATTTATAAAGTTAAGTATATCATTATTTACAATAATATTATCTTTTTCATTTAATATTTCATGACGCATATTAGGATATAATATTTCTTTAATATTCTTAAATCCACCTTTTTTAAGATACTTAACAGATTTCTTTCTACCTTTTATACCTCCACAACAAGGATCATCTTCACCACTAATCATTAAAAATGGTATATTATTAATATTTTTATAACCTTTCTTTCTTAAGGATATAACTAAATGAAATAAATCATTAAATGCTGATGAAGTGAATCCAAAACCACAATAAGGATCCTCATTATATAATGATATAGTATTTTCATTATAACAAATCCAATCAAAACTGGTTTTAGGATTAGAAATTTTTTTGTTAAATTGACCTATGGCCATATTTTGAATGAAAGAAGAACGATAATCTTTACCTTTAAATAAAGATATAAAACTAGTTAAAGGTATACCAAAATATGCACCAAAATTAGGATTAGGAAATCCAGATAATATAACTTTATCATAGAATTTAGAATATTTCTTTAAAAAACTTCTTGCTATAATTGTACCCATAGAATGGGCAAATAAATATACTGGTATATTAGAGTTATTATCTTTTATATAACTAATTATATTATATGCATCTTCAAGTAATAATTTATATCCTTTTTTCTTTGCAAAATATCCTAGTTTTTTGGCATTTTTGCCATGACCTCTCATATTAGCAGTATATACACTATATCCATTATCATTTAAAAATTTAACAAAATTATTATATCTATCTTGATGTTCTTCCATACCATGCATAATTTGAATAATAGCTTTTGGATTTTGAACTTCAAAATAATGAATATCTAATTCATAATTTCTACTATTTAAATAAATTTGTTCCATATTAGCTCCTTAATGGTCTATCTAATTCTTTATTATGAACTTTATCTAATATTAGTATATCCTCATCTTTTAAATTTACTAAGAAATTAATATTATTAATAATTCTTTCTTTATGAGTAGATTTAGGTAAAGGTAAGGTACCTTTTAAATAACAATATGATAAACATATATTAGCTACACTTGTATTATATTTATTAGCAATATCTAATATAGTTTTATCATTAAGTAAAGCACCTGTTGCTAAAGGAGAATAAGCTTCGACTAATATATTATTTTCTTTACAATAAGATACAATTTCATCTTGAGTATTTCCAATAAAATATCTAATTTGATTTACATGTGGGGCAAAACCAGTTTCTTCAATTAAAGGTTTAATATCATTGACAGAAAAATTAGATACTCCAATAGATTTAATTAATCCTTTATTATAAAGTTCTATCATAGCTTTCCATGATTCAATATTTTCTTTGGTACAATCTTGTCCTACATTTGACCAAGGCCAAGGTGCATGTATTAGATATAAATCTATATAATTAGTATCTAAACTTTTTAAAGACTCATAAAAATGTTTTAAAGTTTCATCATAACCTTTTGCTTGCGCAGGAAGCTTAGTAGTTATAAATAAATCTTCTCTTTTAATACCATAATCTTTTAAAGCTTTAGCTATACCTTTTTCATTTTGATATGCATATGCTGTATCTATATGACGATATCCAGCATCAAGTGCATCTATTGTTGCTTGATATACATCACTTTCTTTAATTTGCCAAGTACCAAAACCTACAGCAGGGATTTTAATACCATTTGACAATGTAAAATATTTATTTTTCATTTTGATCACCTATAATTATTTTAGCATATTATTTATTATTAAAAAAGAAGAAGAACGAAATTATTCGCTCTTCTTGTTGACTTTAGGTCTTGTGTTTCTAATAACCTTTTTTTTAGGTTCTTTAACTTTAGTAGATTCCTTATCAGTTTTAGTTTGAATTGATTTTTTAGTAACTATTTTTTTTGTTGATTCTTTAGTTGTAGTTTTCTTTAAGGGTTTAGTATTAGAAGAAGATGTTGTTACATCTTTTTTAATGCTTGGTTTTGATTCTTTAACAACTGGTGAAAAACCTTTTGATTGAATAGTCATAAATACAGGAATTATAATTGGATTTCTATCTGTAGCCTCTTTAATGATATTAGATAAATATTCAATTAAGTTATGCTTAAGGGTAAGTAAATTAACTGAAGAATGAGTTTCAAATTGGTTATTGACATAGTCTTTAGCTTTTTTAGCAAATTCTTTAGTTAATTCTTCATTATCTTTCATATAGATAAAACCACGAGACACAACTTGAGGGTCTAAAATAACTTTGCGTTTTTTAACATCTATTGTTAATACTACAGAAAATAATCCATCTTCAGAAAGTACTTTTCTTTCTTTTATAATAGATGTATCAATATCTCCGATAGTATCTCCATCAATATAAACATCGCCTGCAGGAACAGAACCTGATATTTTAGCACCACGTTCATTTATAGTAAGTACATCACCATTTCCTAAAATAAATGTATTTTCAGGTTTACATCCACATTCTATTGCAAGCATTGTATGAACCTTTTGCATACGATATTCACCATGTATAGGCATAAAGTATTTAGGTTTAATTAAAGTTTGTATTAACTTTAAATCTCCACTAGATGCATGACCTGATGTATGAGTATCTGTAATAGGTGAATGTGTGATTACATTAGCACCAGCTTTAAAAAGTAAGTTAATTGTTTTATTAACTCCTTCTTGATTTCCTGGAATCGGAGAAGAAGAAAATATTACAGTATCACCTGGTATGATTTTAATATGTTTATGTGTACCAGAAGCTACTCTTGAGAGTGCTGCAAGTGGTTCACCTTGTGAACCAGTACATAATAATGTAAGTTCACTTGGTTTATATTTATTTATATCAGAATCTTCAATAAATGTATCTTTAGGTGCTTTAATATACCCTATTTGTTGAGCTACTTCAATAGTCTTTTTCATAGATCTACCAAAGATAGCAACTTTTCTTTTATTTAAGACAGAAGCTTCAACTATTTGTTGTACACGATAAATATTTGATGCGAATGTAGCTACAATAATTCTTGATGAAGTATGAGAGAATAATTCTCTTATACTCTCACCAATTCTTTTTTCTGATTGAGTGTAACCTTCAACAGTAGCGTTTGTAGATTCACTCATTAAAAGAAGTACACCCTCTTGACCAATATTTGCAAGTTTATCAAATTCTGTACCTGGACCAAGTGGAGTTAAATCTACCTTAAAATCTCCAGTTTCAACTATATTACCAAGTGGTGTTTTAAATACGAATGCATAACTATCAGGGACTGAATGGCACATTCTTATAAATGATACTTCAACATCTTTAAAATTATATTTATAATGAGCTTTAAATTCAATAATTGGTGGTACATTTAAATCTTTATACTCTGATAACTTATTTTTTATAAGTTCAATTGCAACGCCAGCTGCATATATCTTAGGAATTTTTACTTTTCTTAACATAAAAGGAATTCCACCGATATGGTCCTCATGACCGTGAGTAATAAAAAGACCCACAATTTTTTCTTGGTTTTCAATTAAATATTGATAGTCAGGAATTACATAATCAACACCTAAAAGATGTTCATCAGGAAATAGAATACCAGAATCAATTACGAATATTTGATTTGCATATTCTATACAGTACATATTTTTCCCAACTTCACCAAGTCCACCAAGTGCAAAAAACTTAAGCTCGTTTTTACTCTTAATATTTTGGTTACTCACAAAATTTCCTCCTTTTGAAATATGAATTTTAAACATAGTTATTATACAACAAGAATATTTAAATTTCTAGAGTAAGTTAAAATGTTTAATAAAATTTTTATAATACTTTATTTTTATTGTAAGTTATGCTATAATTTTTTAGTAAATTTTCAAGAAAAGAGTGATATTATGAAAGCATCTCGTATGTTAATTTCTACATTAAAGGAAGCTCCAGTTGAAGCTAAAATTGCAAGTCATACTCTACTTTTAAGAGCAGGTTTTATTAAAGGACTTGTAGCTGGTGTTTATAATTACTTACCATTTGGTCTTAAAGTATTAAATAAGATTGAGACTATTATAAGAGAAGAAATGAATAGATCTGGCGCTATTGAAATTTTATCTAGTGCTGTACAACCTAAAGAATTATGGGAAGAATCAGGTAGATGGAGTAAATATGGTGCTGAACTTTTTAGATTTTCAGACAGACATGAAAGAGAATTTTGTCTTGGCCCTACTCATGAAGAAATCTTTACTTCTATGGCACGTGATTTAATTAAATCACCTAAACAACTTCCTATGAATATATACCAAATTCAAACTAAGTATCGTGATGAAGCACGTCCTCGTTTTGGTTTGATGCGTGGAAGAGAATTCATTATGAAGGATTCTTATTCATTTGATAAAGATGAACAAGGTCTTGAAGAATCTTATCAAATTATGTATGATACTTATTCAAGAATCTTTAAAAGATTAGGTCTTGATTTTAGAGCAGTACTTGCAGATACAGGTGCAATCGGTGGAAATGGATCACATCAATTTATGGCTTTTTCTGAAGCTGGTGAATCTGATGTTGTTTACTGTGATAAGTGTGGTTACGCAGCTGACGTTGAAAAGGCGGATGCAGTTTGTACTATAGAAGATAATTCAGATCTTAAAGAACTTGAATATGTTGAAACTCCTAACGTTCGTACTATAGAAGAATTAGAAAAATTCTTCGATATTCCAAGTAATTACTTCATAAAATGTGTGGTTTATAAAGAAACTGAAAAAAATGAAGTGGTTGTAGCTTGTGTAAAAGGTGATAGAGAAGTTAATGAAATTAAACTTGTAAATGCCTTAAATACTTCTGAGGCATTCTTAACACTAGCTACTGAAGATGATATTAGATCAATCGGATCTGTACCAGGATTTGTTGGGCCTTTTGGTTTAAACTGTAAAGTTTTAATTGATAATGAAGTAGCTCAAATGAAAAATACTATTGCTGGAGGTAATAAACTAAACTTCCATGTTAATAATATTAACTTTGGCCGTGATTTTAATGGCGAAGTTATAGATCTTAGAAAAGCTGTAGAAGGAGATTTGTGTCCTTGTTGCAAAGAACCAATGAAAATGCGTCGTGGTATTGAAGTTGGTCAAATATTTAAACTTGGCACTAAATATTCTTTACCAATGAAGTGTAATTATACAAATAATGAAGGAAAAAATATTCCAATGGTAATGGGATGTTACGGAATTGGTGTTACTCGTACAATGTCTGCAATAGTAGAACAATATCATGATGAGTTTGGTATCAAGTGGCCTTTAAATGTAGCACCATATCACGCAGTTGTACTTGGAGTATCACAAAAAGATGAAGCTCAAGTTAAGTTATCAAATGATATTTATAATGAACTTTTAAATAATAGATGTGATACTATTTTAGATGATAGAGATGGTTCTTTAGGATTTAAGATGAAAGACTGGGAACTAATTGGTATACCTTATATTATAATATGTGGTAAAAAAGCAGTAGATGGTATTGTTGAAGTTAAGTCTCGTTTAACTGGTGAAAAACAAGAAATGGCATCTACTGACGCAATTAATTTTATAATTGATGCTGTAAAAAATATTTAATATTTACAAAAATTGTCAAAAGTAGTACAATTTAATTAGAAAAAGTATATAGATATTTAAAACCTTGCCTCCTATGAATTCATAGAGTTTTATGATTTGTGGGGGGGGGAAGAATCTTATCATCAAAAAAAATGATCTTGGTTAATTCCAAGATTTTTTTAACTTTTATTGTAAAGAATATTTGTTATTAAGTAAAAAAACAATAAAGATTCAGAAATGCATAGTTTTGATGAAAATTTATAGGAGGTAATAGTGTGAAGAAAAATATTTTAATGTTCGTAGTGTTCTTGTTTAGCTTGATATTATGTGGAACTCTTTTTTCTTGTCGCAATGATAATTACTCTATCATAAATACACCTACATCTTCAAAAGAAGAAACGTATCCATTTCAAGATAATCTTTCTAAAGATGAGGATAATCACACAACTGAATCAAAAACTTATGGTTATGATGAATATTCTCACTGGTTAATTTGTGATTGGTGTGGTGAAGCATTAGATGAAGGAAATCATATCGATAATGATGAAGATGGAGTTTGTGACATTTGTGGTTTAGATACTTTATTTACTGTAGAAACTTTATCTTCAGATACTTGTGAAATCGTAGCTTATAACGGTATAAATTATAGTACGCTTACAAAATTAATTATTCCTGAAGTTATTAACGATTTAACTGTTGTTAGTTTAGGTGACAATTCATTTAAAGGTGCTCAATATCTGAAAGAAGTTGTAATTGCAGACAGCGTACAAACTTTAGGTGAAGCAACTTTTGAAAATTGTACATCATTAACTGCTATTGTTTTACCTTTATCTGTTACAAGTATTGGATCAAATTCTTTTACAAATACTAAACTTTCTACAACATATTATAAAGGTTCAGTTGATGATTATACTTCTGTGAATAATCGTGATGAAACATTAAATGATACAGTTCATTATTATGAACAAGATGCAAATAATACTATTTTAAATTGTTGGTACTACGATGAAAAAGGTAATTATACATTATACGAATCTTGTTCACATACATATGGTGACTGGACTATAGATACAGAAGCCACTTGTACAAACACTGGTTCTAAACATAAGACTTGTGAATGTGGACACGAAGTTGTAGAAACTATTGAGTCTTTAGGACACACTTATGAACAAGAAAATGATATTGATAAATATTATAGTGATGAAGATAATCACTGGAAACATTGTACAGTGTGTGATGAAGATTTATTAACTGAAGCCCATACTGATATTGATGAAGATAATATATGTGATGTTTGTGGATACGAATTATCTGTATGGACATATAGTTTATTAGATGATGGAACTTACGAGATTACTGCATACACAGGAGATACAAGTGTTACAGAACTTGAAGTACCTATAGAATATAAAGGTGTTAAAGTTAGTGAACACACAAAAGGTATTTTGTCTGAATGTACTTCGCTAGAAAGCTTATCTTTTGCGTTTGTAGGTTCTAATTCATATTTAGGATATTTATTCGGTTATGATGATTATAAGAGTAATTATTTGGCTTTAGAAAACACTTTAAAAGAAG
>CAZGBY010000004.1:0-43728 GCA_964524125.1 uncultured Clostridium sp. | reverse complement strand
AAGTATTAAGATTTATTATATTAAGTTTTATTCTGTATAAAAAATAAAATCATCAGAGGTTAAATCAAATAAATCTATTAATTTACCAATAACAATTATTATATCGTTAGTACTACGATTTGTTTCAATAAAAATACCAGAATTACCTATTTCTTTAGGGGTTCTTAGTCGTGATTTATCATAAGTAATAAAAGAACAATCAGCATTAACAAATTTATAATTAGATTTTGCCATTTCGTTCAATTCATCACTAAATAATATGTATAAACTTTCACAAAATTTGATCAAAAGCTCTTTGGAAGTTGATACATTTTTCACTTCACCCATAAACATAAATGATGTAATTTTCTTACCAGTATAATCACATTTATCATTTAATGTATGTCTGTTATTAGTATTAATTTCAATTACTTTATCAAAAACTGAAGGAAGTTTAAATAAATTCAATAAATTGTTACTTAATCTCAAAGCTCGATTTCTAATTTCATTTTCTCTCCAATGTTCTTGATTAATTACATCTTCATTTAAGATTATAAATTTGGATTTTCTATATTCTGATTTCTTTTCACTAAAAGACTTATCTGATAATTCACTATTAAATCCAGTTAAAGTTAAATTCCCTAGTGTATGCAAATACTTTTCATAAACAAATTCATAGCTATTACCAATTTCATTTTTCCAATCATCATTTTGATTATTTTGAGGCATAATATGTTCAATTGTTTTAGTGTCATCTATTGTTACTTCTTCTTTTGAATAAAAACCATTTTCAATAACAGACAATAAATACTTGCATAACTTAGCATTTTATATACGGGTTCTGCTAAAAGTTTATCTTTAAATAATGAATCAATAGGCATAGAGTCTTTTCCAATTAATTGAGAACTCATAAAATTATAAATTGAATTTAAGTAATTGCTTTTACTTTCAGTAGAAGTAAATATTCTTTTATATAAATTTTTGTATAATCCTCTTAATGAATTTGATGGAACACCTGTAATTAGTCTTCGAACTGTATAATTAATGAATAATTTTAATACTTCTAATAAAATATCTTCTGTAATTATTAATTTTTCAAAATCATCAAAAACATTTAATAAAAATGGATAAATTGTAGATTGACCTAATAGTCTAAAAGCAGACAACAATTGATTTATATGTTTTGAATAAGATGATGATTCTCTAATAAAAGCATTATAATATTTAGAAAATCTTTTTAATTCTTCAAGATATTCTCTATGTGTTATTTTATTATTATCAGCATATTTTTTAAAACGTTGATATGACTCTTTTTCTTTTACTAATTCAGGAATTTTATAAACCAAATAAGTTTGAAAGAAATTTTCCATTTTATCTCTTCCTATCAAATTTTCAATAGGCAACCAATACTCCTCAAACAATTCATCCATATTCTCATCTGTCATTAATAAAAAATTTCTTATTTTATCAGCCAATGTTAAATCTTCACCTGTAGAATTAATACGTTCAAAAATCAATTGTGGATCACCAAAGCACCTGCTGGAGCTAGAAACACATAGTCATTTTCTATCATATCTACCGTATATTCATCGAATTTTCTGTATTTATATAAGACTTTAGGAGTCATTGATAAAAAGTAATTTCTTTTCTCAAGTTCTGATATAAATGGAGTAGATTGAAATGCTACCTTAAGATTAAGATAATTTTTCTTTTCTTCATTCGTCATCAACTAATCCTCTTTGTTCTTTTCAAAATTCTCAACCTGCTCCATGACCTTGCCAAATACATCAGAGCTGTATTGAGGTGGATAACCATTCTTTATAAGGCAAATCTTAATGTCGAGTTTAAGGTCATTACGAATATTTTGATTATTTAGCCAGTCGGCAAATGATGATTTTGTGTCGATTATTTCTTTTATTTTCTTGGCTAAGTCTTTGCATCTTTCGTTTATAACAATTCCATCCGTAGTTTTATCTTCACCGTAAATGAAGTTATGAGAATTTCTCTGAGACATTAAAATATCGTAGAAGGCTTTCTCTTCGAATGTAAGTCCTAGTTTTCTAAAACTCTCTTTGCTTTCCTGCATTTGACTGAGAATAGACAAAGCCTGTTCGGTAGCACTGTTAATAATGTCCTCGGAAACTTCTTCTTGGGTTTGGCCTGCCTCTTCAAGACTTAAATGTTTTCTTCTCTCATGATACTGCTCGATTGTTTTTTCTAACATTTCCTTGAATTTCAATGCTTCGACTTGATTTGTCCTTGCATATTCTTTGATTTGCTTCTTTAGCATTTTTATCAATATTTCAAGTTTTGATGCAGGCATTTTTATATCAGATAGTTTCTCGAAGTACTCTGGGCTGAATAGATCTTCCTGTTCTCCTTCATCAAGCACACTTTCTACTTTATTATATTTCAAAGCTTCCTCGACCATTTTTCTTACATGTCGATTCATTACATCTGCATCTATATCGCTTCCAGTTCCGCTCATTTTTCTTACGAAGCCGGCTATGGCCATAAAGCACTGAGCTAACGCAGACTCTTCCTCACCCAATTCACCAGAAGGCTGACAAATTTCATAAGCCATTCTCATTCTCTTCACAACACCTAGGAAATAAACTTTGAATGAAACTTTCTTTGATTCCTTGTTGTTATTATTTGAATTAAGCTCTTCTGTAGATATGAACACCTTCTCAGCGGCTTTTGCAAGCAATTCATATCTTTTCACTGGCTCACAATTAGGATCCAAGAATGGTTTTAAATCGTAGTCAACAAACAAGTTCTTCAATATTCCAAGTTCATTTCTGAATAGTAAAGTGGCTTGCTCTACATCGTCAGCTGTAGGAGCAACAGAAACACCACCACCATAAATTTTCAAAGCTTCACGCATATTGTCTCTGATACCGATGTAATCGATTATCATTCCATGCTCCTTGCCAGGGTATTTTCTATTCACACGGCTGATTGTCTGAATAAGCTGATGCTTCTGCAAAGGCTTGTCATTATATAAATATGTCAAGGATTCAACGTCAAAGCCCGTGATCCACATATCGACGACAATGGCAATCCTAAAATTGGACTTGTCCTGCTTGAATGCAGCATCAAGTTTGTCTGAGCGCTCATTATTTTTTGTACCACCAAGATAGTCATACATATCCTTTGGATCGTTCTTTCCGACACTGGCTATCATAGCCATGAAAGGCATGTCGTTTAATTCACTCAATTCTTCGGATGATACATCTATATCCCCAGGAGTTTTCTTTTCAACAAACCATTCTGGATATTTTTCTTTGAAGATTCCAAGCAAGGAATATGCGATAGTCCTGTTGGCGCATACAATCAGAGCCTTTTGGACTCTTGTAGGGTCTTGTTCACAAGCATTTGTATAATGATCGTGAATATCGACAGCCAATCTTTCAAGTCTGTCATTGTCTCCAAGTATGATTTCCATGGAGCTCATAGCCTTCTTGCTGGCTTCGATATCATCCTTTGATGCACCATCATCGTCACATTGCTTATAATATTTTTCGATTTGTTTAATCTTTTCGTTATCCAAAAGCACCTTAGCGATACGTGGATGATATTTGATATCAACTGTCAATCCATCGGCAACAGCCTGATCCATCGTATATCGATCTATTTCCTCACCGAATGTCTGGTATGTCTCAGCAATTGGTGTTCCCGTGAATCCTACGAATGTTGCAGAAGGAAATGCCTCTTTGAGTACTTTTGCATATGGCTTTGATAGCAAGGCTTTCATGTTCTCATCGTTTTCCCTGCTAAACTGAATCTTTTTTGCCCTTTCAATCTGAGTACGATGTGCCTCATCAGAAAAACAAATTATGTTCCTTCTATTGTTTATAAGTCCTATCTTGTCATCTTTTCTATCGCAGAATTTTTGGATAGTGCAGATATAGAAGCCTCCACTTTCCCTTGCTCCAAGTTCGTTACGCAACTCGTTTCTACTATTAACAACAGCAACTTGTCCTAAATTTAAAAATTCTGTGCTTTTTGTGAATAGCTTTGCTCCCTGTTTTTGCAAATCATCCCTGTCTACAATCATGACAATTGTTGGAGAACCAATTTCAGGAACATTTGTACATCTCAAAGCCAACTGACGGGCAAGGAAAGTCATAGTGTAAGTCTTTCCACATCCTGTGGCTCCAAAATATGTACCGCCTTTTCCTGTACCTTCCTTTACTGATTTTATAATACTTTGTTTCAATAGCTTTACAGCGAAAAATTGAGGATAACGGCAGACGATTTCCTTTTCCTTGTGATCATATATTTCGTCCTGGAAATAAACATAATCCCTGTAAATTTCAAGAAACCTTGAAGGAGAATAAACTCCCTTGACCATAGTCTGTGTCTCATCGAAAGGAAGAGTTGAAACCATATCGTTCTCGTTAACCCTTCTCCAAGCGTAAAAATGCTCATATGGGGTTCTCACTGTACCAAGTCTTGTCTTCACTCCATCGGAAATACAGGCTAATGGGCAATAATGCAACAAATGAGGTATGTCACGCCAATAACGAATGGTGACTTGTTCCCATG
This sequence comes from uncultured Clostridium sp., assembly GCA_964524125.1. Classification (GTDB taxonomy): domain Bacteria; phylum Bacillota_I; class Bacilli_A; order Acholeplasmatales; family Anaeroplasmataceae; genus CAG-307. The sequence goes on along the minus strand of CAZGBY010000004.1, from coordinate 39,198 downwards.
CATCAAAAATCGTAGCTTTTTCATCGGAAGGATTCTTTAATTCCATTATGCATAGAGGCATGCCATTTACGTATAAAACAACATCAGGTATTCTAAGCTTCTTGTTTCCATTATCGACATATTCAACTTCGAATTGATTGACGACTTTGAAAATATTGTTTTTTGGATTTTCAAAATCGATGAGTTCAATCATCCTCACACCACCAACATGGGTGGCGAATTTCAATCCATCGATTGATAGTTTATAGAACTTGTGAAGCGTTGCGAAGTCAGTTGTTCCACCTATTACCTTTATACTATTTGCTATTGATGATAATTCATCATCGGTCAAGTCTTTATTGGTTCTTCTCAAAAAAGAAAGCAGGTCATTCTCTATAAGAACGTCGGTTTTATGTTCCCTTTTGACATTGTTGCCAAAGACATAGGTCCAACCTTCTTTTCTTAGAAGTTCTATTAAGGCATACTCGTAATCACTTTCGTAATAACTTCCGTTTACCTCCTTCAATTTGCCCATAACTTACTCACCTCTTGCTTCTTCAATAGAGCCCTTTATTAATATAGGGCATATATTCTTTATCTGTTCCTTTAATTTCTCGTTTATTTGTTTTCTAAGATTTAATGCATTGAAAATTTCTACGATTGATTTTTGGATTTCTAAATTTGGGATAGGGATTTGAACTTCACACATTTGCACCCATTCAAAAGTATCCCTAGCACTACCAAAGGCATGAAATGTACAATAACGTGTGAATTCATCTCTTGATAACCAAAGCATTAAATATTCAGAAATCAACTTATTTTCATCAATTACTTTAAATGTCTTATATATAGGAGAAAGCAAATATGATTCATTCGAGTTATTAAATGCTATTGAGCCATCATTGATATGAATTGGACTATATCCAAATTCTCTTGAATCAATTCTCAAATACTTGCTTGTCTCAACACCATCAATTCTACTATTAGAATCATTTAATTTATGTTGATTAGAGATTCCTTGAATTTTTAAAGAAGAATCATCTGTCTTTCTATCAGTACATTCAATATATTTGCCAATCTTCTCGCAAGACATTTTCCTTCTTAGGTCTTCAATGTAGCCATCACAGACAAGTTTCAAATCATCCAAACCTCGCTCATATGCTTTTTGATTCTCGACAATCGCCAAGTACATGTTGACGAATTTTTGCTGTGTTTTGATGTCTGGTAGTTCGAGTTCTATATCACACAAGTCGTCCCAATTAAAGAACTCTGTTGAACTTCCCCATGAATTAGTTATCACATACCTGTCTAATTCTGGTCTATTGAAAAACATATAAAGCCATTCTTTTAATATCATTTTTTCATCACTAATTCTAAAAAGGACATAATCTTCAGTCACAATATAATTTTCATTTGTATTATTATAAGTAATACTAAATTTACTTCCGTTTCGCGATGTTCGATGATTAAAGAAAAAAACGCCTGGTTCAACAATTGAGAATTTTGAAAAATCTCTACCATCTATATTTGCTTTAGTGATTATTAATTGCTTGTTGTTATTAACTCCTCTCGCGTTCTTTTCATTATATTCACTTCTATTATTTTTCAGATAAACTTTTTCAATCAAATCCCCTAATTTATATTTACTTAATGCCATATCCGACACCTTCAAAAGCATCTTCAAGCATTTGCTGAGATTTCTTTTCTTCCTTGATAATTTCTTTCATTTCATTTTGAATTCGACTCATTTCTTGTTCAAAATTAATATTCAAATCATGATCAACAAACTCGATATACTTGCTTGGTGTCAAAGTCCATCCTTTTTCCTCTATTTCTTTTACATTAACACTTCTATATAACTCAGGAACCTCATGATGATTTCCATCGGTTCCTTCTGATTGCCAGTCATGATAAATCTTGCTTGCCTTCTCTATTTGGTCAGGAAGCAGTGTTACTTTCTTTTTATTCTCGTTCTTTACAGGATTCTCGGTCCAGGTGCGTAAATCCATAAATAGAATCTCATGCTCTCTGTTACGCAACTGTCTTCCATGGTATTCTCCACCTTTTTTATTCTGATTCAAAATCCAAAGAGTAACAGAAATATCAGTTGTGATAAAAAGTTCTCTTGGCAAGACTATAATAGCTTCCACTTTATCATTTTTGATAAGGTTCTTTCTGATTTCCAATGTATCGCTATCATTCAACGCACCATTGGCAAGCAAGAATCCAGCAACGCCACTTTCAGGTTTTAAATGATATAAAATATGTAAAATCCATGCATAGTTTGCATTGCTCTCTGGTGGTAGTCCATATCCTACCCATCTAGCGTCATTGCTAAGATTGCTATCATACCAATGCTTAAGATTGAATGGTGGATTAGCCATTATATAATCGAAATATAATCCTTTATGTAAATCATTTGTGAATGAGGAATCAGCAATATCACCCAAGTTGTGTGATATACCACGCAAGGCAAGGTTCATCTTGGCAAGACGATATGTGGCTGGTTCCTTCTCCTGACCATACACATTGATGCTGTTGATGCTTCCTTGTTTGGATTCCACCAACTCGGCAGATTGAATGAACATTCCACCAGAGCCACAGGCTGGGTCGTATAAAGTTCCATCAAATGGCTCTACAAGGTTTGCAATCAACTTAACAACATCATGTGGAGTATAGAATTCTCCTTCTTCTTTTGTGGCATTTACGGCAAACTCTTTCAAGAAATACTCATAGACATGACCAATCAAGTCTCTTTCTTCACCGAATGCCTTGTGGCTAATTTTATTCACTTCATCTACAACACTCTTGATGTCTTTTGCTGCAAGGTTTCTTGTGGTAAAAGCGTCTTCGATAAAACAGCCTTTCAATTGTTTCGAAACTATGGCAATACTATGCAAAGCACTATCCAATGCAGCATTCAATTTGTCTGCAGGTGTATTTATGATTGTAGACCATCTTGCCTCCTTAGGCAGATAATATGTGCCTCCTGGAAGAGTTGAATCGTCATCATCAAAAAAGGCTGCTCTGTTGTTTTCATCATCAGGATCTATTCCTTCCTTGATTAATCTTTCTTTTACGATTTCTACACCATCTTCATATTTTTCACCAATGAAACGCAAGAAAACAAGAGTAAGCATCATGTCTCTCTTTTCAAAGAAAGAACCTGAATTCCTTGCTTGTCTTAGAATATCTCTGCATTTAAATAAAATGCTATCAACATTGGCTTTTGACTCTACTTTTTTTGCCATATTATTAATCCTCCACCTGAATATTATATTTCCTAAATAATGGCGCCAATTTTCTCTTAGCCTTGATGGTAGGAATAAATCTATCGTTCTCCCACCTGTTTACCGTCCCAAAAGAAACGCCAAGATAATCGGCAAATTCCATCTGAGATATTATCATTTTCTTTCTTAAGGTCTTCACCGCTTCTGCATAGTTCATCACGGAATCCTCCATTATTTTCTCTAATTGGTACCATTATAGCATTTTTATGCTATTTTCGCCACCGTTTTGAGAAAAATACGAGACAAGTAAATAAAAAAAAGTGGTTGCCCACTTTTATATTAATTATTAGATTCAATAAAATTAATACTATTTTCTTCATTATTTTCATCAAAAATAATATAGCCATTAAATCCTTGAATTTCAAGTCTATTTAGAAGTTTACCTACTTTTTTAGGGAATGAATACATACTTATTTCATATTCACTTCTATAAGTATCTGCTAGTTTAAAAGCATTTGTATAACTATTTTTATAAATAATAGCTAATTTTTTCTTACCTGGTACTTTAAAATTCATATCATGTAAAATAGCATATATTCTTTCAAAACCAATAGAAAAACCAACTGCAGGTGTAGATTCTGATGTGAATTTTCCAATTAAGTTATCGTATCTTCCACCACCACCAATTGTACCACCAAATTCCTTAGACGCAATTTCAAATACACATCCAGTATAATAACCTTGACCTCTTACTAATGTAAAATCATATACTACATCATAATTATTATTTGATAGTTCTTTTGATGAATTTATTACATTATTTAAAACTTCTAAATTAGGATCATCACCTAAAATTGATTTTATATCAGAAAGTGTAACTTCCTTTTCAATTAAAGATATTAAAGATGAAATAGCATCTTTATTATATTCTTTTTCAGTAAGTTCATTTGATACACCTTGTGGTCCAATTTTATCTAGTTTATCTAAAACAATACATACATCATCTAATGATGAATCTTCAAATCCAAATTTTAATAAAACATTTCTTAAAACTTGTCGATGATTTACTCTTATAAAAAATTCACCAATAGGTAGTTTAAGTAAAGCTCTACCAGTTGCAGTAATAAGCTCTATTTCTGCATCATAAGATTCATTACCAATAACATCTATATCACATTGAATAAATTCTCTCATTCTACCTCTTTGAGGTCGTTCAGCACGATATACTCTATCAATTTGAATAAATTTACCTATTTGAGGTAGATTTGACTTATTGTTTGAATAAAATCTAGTTAAAGGAAGTGTTAGGTCATAACGCAGTCCCATATCACATAAATTATTTATATCATTACTTTCAACTGCAGATTCTAATTTTTCTCCTCTTTTTAAAATTTTAAAGATTAGTTTTTGATTTTCTCCGCCTTCTTTATTATCGATATTTTCAATATCTTCAATTGCAGGTGTATATATTCTTTCATAACCAAAAGATTTATAAACTTCTAGAATTTGACTTTGCATATAATCTCTTAATCTAGCTTCTTCTGGTATAAAATCATTCATTCCTTTAAGTGGTTGCTTAATCATAATATCACTCCATTTTTGTTATGAAAATATTTTACATTATTTTAATATTATAGTCAAGATTATGACATAAAATGAAAAAGTCTGAATACTCAGACTTCAACATTTTACCTAAAATTCTTTACATCATCCTTAATTAAATTAACAAATTCATCAATAGATACAGTCACTTGTTCTTGAGAGCCATGACGACGATAAGTTACTAAATTATTAGAAACTTCATTATCACCAATAACTAAAGAATAAGGAATCTTTTGAGTTTGAGCTTCCCTTATCTTATATCCTAGTTTTTCATCACGATAATCAGTTTCAAATCTAATTCCTTCGTCAGAAAAAATTGATACAAGTTTATCACAATATTCTTTATGATAAGTCATATTAACTGGAATAATCTTACATTGAACAGGGTTTAACCATACTGGGAAAAGACCAGCATAATTTTCTGTAATAATACCAATAAATCTTTCAAGTGATCCAAAACATGCTCTATGAATCATAATAGGAGTTTTCTTTGTTCCGTCTTCTGCAATATATGTACAATCAAATCTTCCTGGTAGTTGCATATCTAGTTGGACAGTACCACATTGCCAGATACGGTTCATTGAATCTCTTAATTTAAAATCTAGTTTTGGGCCATAGAAAGCTCCATCACCAGGATTAATCTTAAAACTATGACCTGTAGCTAAACAAGCTTCTTCTAGCGCTTTTTCGGCTACATCCCAAACTTCTATATCACCAATATAATTATCTAAAGGACGAGTAGAAAGTTCAATTGAATAATCAAGCCCAAAAATAGAATATACATAGTCATAAAGTTCAAGGATTCTACCAACTTCTTCACCAACTTGATCTTCTTTTAACATAATATGAGCATCATCTTGAGTAAATCCTCTAACTCTAAATAAACCATTTAAAGCACCAGACGCTTCATATCTATGAACATTTCCAAGTTCTGCATAACGAAGTGGTAATTCTTTATAAGAGTGTAAATCATTTTTATATGCTAATATAGCACCAGGACAATTCATAGGTTTAATTGCATATGTACCATCTTCAACTTCTATAGTAAACATATCTTCTTTATAATGATCCCAGTGACCAGATGTTTCCCATAGTTGTCTATTTAACATAATTGGAGTATTAATAGCTAAATAATTACGTTTTTTATGTAAATTTAACCAGAAGTCTTCTAATGTTCTTCTTAGTTGATAACCCTTTGGTAACCAAAAAGGTAGACCAGGACCAAAATCAGATAACATAAATAAACCTAATTCTTTACCAATTTTACGATGATCTCTTTTCTTTCTTTCTTCTAAGTTATTTAAATGTTTTTCAAGTTCTTCAGCTGTTGCCCAACAAGTACCATAAATACGAGTTAGCATTTCATTATTAGAGTCACCTCTCCAATAAGCTCCAGCCACATTTAATAATTTAAAGTTTTTAAGAAGTGATGTAGACATAACATGAGGTCCACGACAAACATCTTTATATTCAGCTTGTTCATAAATCCCTACATATTCATCTTCTACTGCATTAATTAATTCACATTTAAATTTATCAGATGCAAATTCCTTTAAAGCTTCTTCTTTTTTTAACATATAATGATTGATTGCAATATTTTCTTTTACAATCTTTTTCATTTCAACTTCAATTTTAGATAAATCTTCAAGTGTAACTTGACTATCTAAACTAAAATCATAATAGAAACCTTCTTCAATTGCAGGACCTACACCATACTTAACACCAGGATATAAACGTCCCATTGCTTGTGCAAGTAAATGAGCACATGAGTGATTAATAACTTCAAAAGCTTCTTTTGAATCATTTAAGATAAGTTCTAAGGTACAATCATGTTCTAATTTTGACTTTAAATCAACAAGCTTATCATCAACTTTTGCGACAATACATTTTTTAGCAAGTGATGGTGATAATTCTTTAGCCAATTCAATAATTAATTTACCCTCTTCAATTTCTTTTTGTGAGCCATCTTTTAATGTAATTTTTATCATACTATCTTCTCCTTTAAAATAAAAAAAAGTCATCCTTAAATAAAAGGACGACTAATGCGCGGTACCACCTTAATTTCAAGCTATACAAATTAACTTGACACTCAAAATCTTTAACGCAGATTATACGATTTATGTTTCCATAATATCTCCATGGTAGTAACTTAATAATATCCTTCGGTAGCTTACACCATCCTACCTTCGCTTTGAAGTTTTTTTATTAAATCTTGTCCACTTCTTTGACTATATTAACAATACCACTTTTAAAAATGGTTGTCAAGAAGTTATTATTAAAATTCCAAATTATGAAATGCTAAATTTAATCCTTTAGATATTATATTTGACATATCTAAAATATTTTCATCTATTTCTTTTGGAGTAACCATAAATTTAATTGTTTCGTCTTCAACAGTTAAAGGTATCACATCATCAAGATTAATATTTGCATTTTGCAATAAGTCTATAAATATTGATTTAACATCAACAACTGTAGGAACTCCAATTGCAACAATAGGACAACCTAGTGTATCCTTTGAGAACTTCTTTCTAAAATTTCCTATTCCCGCACCTGGTGATATAGAAGTATTATTAATTTGAATTGTTCTATTAATTCTTGATAAACTTTTAGAAGCAAGCGCGTCTATTACAATTACAAGCTTAGGATTTAAATTAGAAACTAAATTACATATAATATCAGCTGTTTCAAGACCTGTTTGACTCATAACACCAGGAGATAGGGCATAAACATTTTGCATATTATTTTCATTCATATTTAATTTAAATAAATGAGATGTAACATTTATCATTTCTATAACTTTAGGCCCTAAAGAATCCGGTGTTACATTACAATTACCTAAACCAACAACAAATATAGGATCTTCTTTTTTTACTTTATAATAATTTAAATATTCTTTAATGATATTTGAAAAAGCTTTTATTAAGTCATCATACTTTTTCTTATTAACTTCAAGTATAGCATTACTAGATAATGTATAATATATTCCTTCTTCTTTACCTATTTTATCAGCGTTTATTTTATCTAAAACAATTTTTTCAATATCAACAGTTTCAAATTTGGTTTTATTTATGATATTATCATCAATTCCAAAATCTTCACAAATTAAATCATTCATATTAGTTTCATCTCACTTTTAAATATAGTATTAGTGATTTTGTTATATTTTATACTTTAAAATTTATTTTTTTATATTTTTGAGCTAACATTGTTTAAAATTTTCTTGCAATTGACATGAAGTTTTGATATAATTATAGAGCATATAAACGCGTGGAGGTGAAGATTATGGCAAATATTAAACAACAAATCAAACGTGTTAAGACAAATGAAAAAGCAAGATTAGCTAACGCTTCTTTCAAATCAGGTATGAAAACTGCAATTAAGGCCGTACTTACAGCTAACAATAAGGAAACTGCAACTGCTGCTTTAGCATTAGCTTATAAGAAATTAGATAAGGCTCAAGCTAAGGGTATCGTTCATAAGAACTTCGTTGCAAGACATAAGTCTCAATTAGCTGCTCATGTAAATAGCCTATAAGATAAAAAACACCCGAAGGTGTTTTTTTATTTTTATAATGAAAAGTTTTAAAAATCTAATGACAAATATAATCATTAGATTTTTTCTTGCTTTATAAAACTAAAAATCGAATTTAAAGTTAAATTAATTTGTTCTTCTTTTGAAATCAAAGATTCATTATCACCTTTTTGATTACCATATGATGCAAAGTTTGCATGATTTCCACCTTCAATTACATATTCAATATAATTATTTGGTATTAAACTTCTGCTCTTTTCTACATTTTCCATATTAAGAACACCATCTAAAGAACCATATATAGATAGTACATCTAAATTAGTATTCGATAAATCTTTAGTAGTATATGCTGCAAGAAATATTAAGCCTTTGAATAAATCATGATTTTTTCTTATGTAAGATGATATCATCGCACCACCTAAAGAATGACCTGCTCCATAATAATTCTTATAAGAATAATTATTTATTACATATTCAGCTTTATTTATACCAAATATTGCAAAATGAAATGGCATATTTACCAAATATACATCTATTCCTTTTTTTGCAAGCAAATACATTAAAGGTGCATATGCTTTAGTATCTACTTTAGCACCAGGATAAAATATAATTAAATCTTCAGTCCCAAATCCATCAAAAAAATAACCATTTTTATCTTCATTAATTGTAACTTCATCAGATGATTTTAAATATTGGTCAACTGCTATTGCATGTGAATACGTTGATAAATATATGAAACATATAATTAAAATAATTAATAGAACACTACTTAAAGAAATTAATATTATTTTTCTTTTTTTCATAATTAATTATTATATTTTTCTTTCATATCATTTAAGAATGATTCATCAGAAAAATAATCAATTTTCATACTATGACGAACCTTATTTAAAGTATCATTTGCAACTATATTAGCTTTCTTAGTACCTTCTTTTATAATATTATAAACTTCTTCAATTCTTTGTTCATAATATGCACGTTTTTCTCTTATAGGTGTTAAAATATCTTCTAAGACATTATATAAAAATCTTTTACATTTCATATCGCCAAGTCCACCACGTTCATAATGTGATTTCATTTCATCTAGATTTTTGTATTCCGGCAAGAATTTTTCAAAATGTTCATCACAAACGAAACAACTTAAATATATAAATACTGGATTATCTTTAGTATTACCCGGATCTTCTACACGTAAATGATTGGGATCGGTATACATACTCATAACTTTTTGTTTAACAATATCAGAAGGATCACTTAAATAAATAGTATTACCTAAAGATTTAGACATTTTAGCTTTTCCATCAGTACCAACAAGACGCATACAAGCTTCATTTGATGGCAGTAATATTTTAGGATTTTCTAAAGTTTCTCCATAGATTGAATTAAATTTATGAACAATTTCTTGAGTTTGTTCAACCATTGGCATTTGATCTTCACCTGCTGGTACTGTTGTAGCGTTAAATGCTGTAATATCTGCAGCTTGAGAAACTGGATAAGTAAAGAAACCTGCTGGTAGGGATGTTTCAAAATTACGCATTTTAATTTCTGTTTTTACAGTTGGATTTCTTTGAAGACGAGAAACTGTAACTAAATTTAAATAATACATATTTAATTCGGATAAAGCTGGCACACCTGATTGAACAAATATTGTAGATTTTAAAGGGTCTATTCCTACAGATAAATAGTCTAAAGCCACTTCCATTAGATTTTCTCTTATTTTTACTGGATTTTCAGCATTATCAGTTAATGCTTGTTGATCAGCAATCATAATATATATTTGGTCATATTCATTTGAATTTTGAAGTTCTACTCTTCTTCTTAAAGAACCTACATAATGTCCTATATGAAGTTTTCCTGTTGGTCTATCACCAGTTAAGATAATTTTACTCATCAAAATTCCTCCTTTTAAATTAAAAATTGTATCTTATATTATGATACCATATTTTAAATAAAAAAGAAATATTGGTATTTCATAATACATAAAAAATTTATATTTTATTAATAAGATTGTATTAGATTTATAAATATTGTATAATTTATATATAATTTTAAGAATTTAAGAATAAGTTTTTATAATTTTTGGAGGTTTTTATGTACGATAATGACAATCAGATCGCAGATAATTTCTATGAATTAAGACATCATGGTTCTTTAGATTTTCCATTTGTAATATATAAGAAAAATTTTAAAGAAAATAAACTTAAATATATATCACTACATTGGCATCCTGAAGTTGAAATAGTGTATGTAAAAAAAGGGAAACTTGAATATGTTGTAAATGAAAAGAAATATATATTAAATGAAAATGAATGCATGATTGTTAATAATTTAGAATTACATGGTGCAAATATGATTGAAGATTGTGTATGGTATGCAATACTGTTTAATCCTAAAATAATTTATGGATTTGAAGATTCTGCAATTAAATTAAAATATTTTAATAATATAAATTTTAATAATTTATTATTAAATGAAATAGAAAAAGAGATTGTTAAAGATATTATAAATACTTCTAAAGATGATTTTTATGAAATTAATATATCTATAAAATTATTACAGTTATATAAAGAAATATATTCAAAAACAGATTATAGTAGTGTAAATGAATATAATTCTTCAAATACTAGAGTAAAAAAAGTATTAGATTTTATTTATACAAATTATAATCAAAAAATTCAAATAGATGATTTAACTAAAGAAATTGGTTTATGTAGAAGTGAAGTTTGTAAAATTTTTAAAGAAAAATTACATTCTACTTTTACTGAATTCTTAACTAAATATAGAATTGAAAAAGCAATAGAGTTATTAAATTCTAATGAAATTAATGTAACACAAATTAGCGATTTAGTCGGGTTTAATTCCTCTTCTTATTTTACACAAATATTTAAGCAATTCTTTAATATGACTCCTCTTGAGTATAGAAAAACGATTAGAAAATGAATCTAATCGTTTTTGTTCTATTTATTACTTTTCAATATTATATAAGCTCTTAATACCCTTGAATTGAGCAATTGAAGCTTCTCCATATTGATTTAATTGATCTTCAATACGAAGTAATTGATTATACTTAGCAATTCTATCTGTACGACTTAAAGAACCAGTCTTAATTTGACCTGCATTAGTACCTACAACGATATCTGCAATTGTAGTATCTTCAGTTTCACCAGAACGGTGAGAAACTACTGCAGTATATCCAGCACGTTTAGCCATTTCAATAGCGTCAAAAGTTTCAGTTAAAGTACCAATTTGATTAACCTTAATAAGAATAGAGTTAGCAACACCCATCTTAATACCTTTTTCAAGACGTTCAGTATTAGTAACGAATAAGTCGTCCCCAACAAGTTGTACATGGTCGCCTAACTTTTCAGTTAAATACTTCCAACCTTCCCAGTCATCTTCAGCTAGACCATCTTCGATAGTCTTGATTGGGAATTTTTCAGTTAATGGTACATAATAGTTATCAACCATTTCCTTAGATGTAAATACTCCCTTATCAGCTTTTAAAGTATACTTACCAGTTTCAACATCATAGAATTCAGATGCAGCAACGTCGATACCTAAGAAGATATCCTTACCTGGTTCAAAACCAGCAGCCTTAATAGCTTCACATACTAATTCGAAAGCTTCAGTATTTGAAGAAAGTTTTGGAGCATATCCACCTTCATCACCTACAGCTGTATTATATCCCTTAGCCTTTAAGATTTTCTTAAGTGCATGGAATACTTCAGCACCATATCTTAAAGCTTCTTTAAAAGAAGGTGCACCAGCAGGTAAAATCATAATTTCTTGGAAGTCAATACAGAAATCAGCATGAGCTCCACCATTTAAAATATTCATCATAGGTAGAGGTAATTGCTTAGCATTGAAACCACCAAAATAGTTATATAAAGAAACACCACAATATTCAGCAGCTGCACGAGCACAAGCCATAGAAACACCTAACATAGCGTTAGCTCCTAATTTAGACTTGTTCTTAGTACCATCAAGTTCAATCATAGTTCTATCAATTAATAATTGATCACGAACATCAAGACCGATAATCTTGTCAGCGATAATGTCATTAACATTAGCTACTGCTTTTGTAGTACCCTTTCCTAAATAACGTGATTTGTCTCCATCACGAAGTTCTAGTGCTTCATGAACTCCAGTTGAAGCTCCAGATGGAACTAAAGCACGTCCAAATGAACCATTTTCAGTTTGTACCTCAACTTCAACAGTTGGGTTTCCACGAGAGTCTAATACTTCTCTAGCATAGACATTAGTAATATATGGCATAAAAACACACTCCTTAATTATATTTATTATAGTTTTTTACCGAAGATATTATACAATAAATATTTCTAAAAATAAATATCAATTTACTCTAAAATCGCATTTATTTGTCAAAATTAAACATTTTAGCAAAATATTTTAACCTTTTATAAATAGGTATAATAATTATAATATTAATTATTGAAATAATTATATTAAAAGGTATAACACAAAGTATAAAATATTTCCAAATCAAATTTGATTCATCTACATTCAAAAACTTAGGCATTAAAGAAATTATCATTTCTTTAGAAAATCCAGCTATATGAATATATGAAGGTAATGCAAATATATTAGATATAATTCCACCAACTATCCAAGATATAAATATACTTAAAAATATTAATAAACTATTATCTTTAAATAACTTAGTTTCTAAACTAATACCTGATACTACTATTAAAGACAAAATTAAATCAGTAATTTCACCTACATATACAGTACTTGTAAAAGGTAATTTAATTATAAATCTAAGTACAATAATCAAAATAGATTCTTTGTATCCTAACATAAACAATCCTATTAATATAGGTAAAATAGAAAAGTTAATTTCTAAAAATATAGGACAAAAAGGTAGTGGAAATTTCGGTCCTATAATATAAAATATTAAAGAAAGACCTGTAAGTATACTTATTAGTGTAATTCTTTTAATTAAATATAAATTCTCATTCATTGTATCACCAACAAAAAGCCCTGCATCTCTGCAGGGGAAAACACTTATTTTTCTTCTTCCATCCAGACTATACTGTCGCTACTTGAATTTCACAAGTTCATGCATATTGCTCGCGGAGTTTACCGCCGATTGGGATTTTCACCCTCCCCTGAAGATTTAAATTATTTTTTTATTAATAAAGAATTAGAAGTCATATCTTGTGGTTTTTCAACTCCTAAAAGTTCAAGCATTGTAGGAGCTAGATCTGATAAAATACCATTATCTTTCAGTTCATATTCATTACTTGTTAAAATAAGTGGAACTAAATTAGTTGTATGAGCTGTATAAGGTTTACCACTTTCATCAAGCATTCTTTCAGCATTACCATGGTCTGCTGTAATAAGTGCAATACCACCAACACTATTAAGCGCGTCTACTACTTTGCCAACACATTCATCTACTACTTCAACTGCTTTAATAGCCGCAGGTATAACACCAGTATGTCCAACCATATCGCAGTTAGCGAAGTTTAAAATAATTGTATCATATTTTTCTTCTTTAATTGCACTACAAACCTTATCACATACTTCATAAGCTGACATTTCAGGTTTTAAATCATAAGTAGCTACTTTAGGAGAATTTACTAAAATTCTATCAGAACCTTCTATTTCTCTATCTGCTCCCCCATCAAAGAAGAATGTAACATGAGCATATTTTTCAGTTTCAGCAATTCTTAATTGTTTTAGACCAGCCTTACTTATTACATCACCATATAAATTATTAAATGATTGAAGTGGGAATGCAAGGCTACCCTTTACATTATCTGAATACTTCATCATAGATACGAAATGAATATCTTTTGGTGCATTGGTAATATCCAGTTTAGGATCTGTTTCATTTTTAAGTAATGAAGAAGTAATTTCTGGATTAGATAGAGCAGTAGCGATTTGAATAGCTCTATCTGGACGGAAATTTGCAAAAATGACAGAATCACCATCTTCTATTTGACCATTTGTATCAACAATAAATGGTACAACAAATTCATCAGTAATTCCTTCTTTATATGATGATTCGATACCTTCTTTAGCACTATTAAATACTTTACCTTTTAAGTTAGTCATTGCATCAAAAGTTTCTTGGATACGATTCCAGTTCTTATCACGGTCCATACCATAATAACGACCTGATACAGTAGATACACTAATATTTGTACCATCTAAAATCTTATCCATATATTCATTTGCGCTTTGAGGTGCTACATCACGTCCATCTAAAAATGCATGATAATAAACTTTATCAATACCATTTTCTTTACATACATTTGCAATAGCTTTAATGTGAGAAGTATGAGAGTGAACTCCGCCATCTGAACAAAGACCTAAAATATGAACTTTCTTATTATTCTTCTTTGCAGATGAAATCGCATTTAAAATTGCTTCATTATGATTAAATTCACCATCTTTAATTGATTTATTAATTCTTGTTAATGATTGATATACAATTCTACCAGCACCTAAATTCATATGTCCTACTTCTGAATTACCCATTTGACCATCAGGTAAACCTACAGCTTCTCCTGATGCTTTAACAACTGTGTGTGGATATGTTTTAAATAATCTATCTAAATTTGGTTTATTAGCTAAACTAACTGCGTTTCCGCTTCCATCATTAGCAAGTCCATATCCATCCATAATACATAATAATACTGTTTTTTTCATTTTATTATTCCTCTATTTCTTGAAATTTTTTAAATAAACTAAGATTAAGTGCAGTTCTTGTGCCTAACCATTTAAGAGCTGCACTCTCAGCTTCTGGGTAAGTATTATCCCATGAAGTTGTAGTTTCATATAAACCATGTGGTTTAAGTTCTTGTCTCATTATTTCTAATGATTTATTAATCTTTGATTCAAATTCTGTTTTATCATCTAATAATTCTAGTAAATAATAGTAATTATATTCATTTATATCAAGTTCTTCTATAAAGCGATTTCTTAATTTTAAATAATAATAGTAAGCTTCTTCATTATAAGGAATATTTTTATTATTTAATGCTTTATATAATATATGATATCCATAAAGTTCTAAATATGATAATGAATCTTTATTCAATAATTCAATATCTATTTTAGAAAGTAATTGTAATGCTTTCTTGTAATAAGGAGATTTTTCATTTAAAAGTTCAATTGTTCTTCCTACAACTTCAGGAAGTAAATTTATTGAATAATCTTTATTACTATAACATGAAGCACATGCATATTTTAAATTTGATTCTTCATATGTTTCATATTTTGTGTTCTTATTATATAAATAATTAAATATCTTTTTTATCATAGTTGTGTTTTCTTCTGTATCTAGATTTAAATTAGATAAAGATATATATTTAAGTGCATCTAAAGTTTGAAATACAGTTGAATTAGGATTCAAATTATCATTATGAAGTCCATGGCCAAAACCACCATCTTTATTTTGATATAATGTAAGTGCAAATCCTACATAATCAGATGGCATAGTACCATTTATATAATTAAATAATGCAACATCTATATCTCTTGCTTTATTATACATTTGATTTTCAATAGTTTGAAGTTCTACTTTTGTAATTAACGCCATAAAAATTCCTCCTTTAATAATTATATTATAAATTTATATTTTTTTAAAGTAAAACATCGTTTTTAAATAAAATAAATGGTATAATTATTTTGGATGTGATAGAATGCTCTATTTTAAATATGATATTTTTAATAAAGTTATTGAAAAATTAGATATAAAATATCAAGAAAATATGAATTTAAAAAGTAATAAGACTTTCTTATATGTAAATTCTTTAGATATTTTAAGATATTATAGATTATCAAAAATTAAAGAGTTTGATTACGATTTATTTAATAAAGTATCTTTGTGTAAAAAAGATTTGATGTTGTTAAATTATATTAACGTTGTTAAAAATAATAAATATTTTAAATCAGATGTTACTTATTTATATTCTTTATGCGTAAGTTTATGTATTGATATAATTGTAAGTAAGTATAATTTTGATTATAAAGATTTGATTTTACTTGATAAATTTATATATAATAAAAAAATCAAGTTAAATAATAAATATATTAGAAATACATTTAAAAATAGTTTTGCAATATCATTTACTGAATTAGATTTCTTAAAAAATGGTTTAACCACTACTTATTCTTTTATATATACAAAAGAATATATTTTAAGTTCTATAGAGGAATTTAAAAATATGTTTTCATTAAATCCTTTTTATAAATTAAAACAATTTTTCTTTAATATATTTAGAAAAAAATATTTAAAAACAAATAATTATAAATATAATATTAGACTTTCAAAAAAAGGAATTAATAAAATATTAAAAAGTAATATAGATATTGATTCTTTAACAAATGAAGCTATTAATTTATCACTTGAATTAATTAACTGTGTAAATAATGCACTTTACTTTGATAAACAATCATCACTTGTAGAATTTGCAAGAAAAAATAATTGGTATGATATTGTTAATTATTATGATTATTTAAATGATAGAAAACATAAAGAAAAAGAAAGAAGTGCAATGTTTAAGATAAAACAAAAAACTAAAATTGCTAATCAAAAAATTAAAAATGCATTAAAAAAATAGGACAGTTGTCCTATTTTTTTAGTTAAATTCATTATTACCTACAATTTCATTAACTGATTCAATTACAATACTTTTTGGTATAGCAAAGAATATTCCTTCAATAGTAGAACCAGATGATGTTTGACCAGATAATTTAGCATTATTAATACCTACTAAGTTACCATTTAAACTAAATAATGGCCCACCACTATTACCTGAATTTATTGTAGCACCATGTTGAATAGTAGATGATGTTATTTTAGATATAAAACCAAATGATGCAGTATTATAATATTCTAAATCAATTGGAGTACCCATAGCTACTACATAAGAACCAGCTTTTATATTTTCATCATCTTCAAAACATACTGCATTATATTCTCTATCACTTATAAAAGCTAGTACTGCTATATCAGTTTCTTCATTAGAGCCAAGTAAATGCGCTTCGATATTTGTTTCATAGTTTTCATCATAGATTTGATATTCTTCTTCTCCAGAAACACAGTATGCATCACTAGCTACAACATGTTCATTAGTAATTACTTTATATAAATAACTTCCACTTGTAAGTAAAGCTTTATAATAAATAACCCCTGAACCCCAACCATAAAGTGTATGAGTTGTAGTTTGTTGCCAACCATGCCCAGGACCTCCAAATGAAGTTTGATATACTGTTTGATAGTTTTCAACACAAATTGTAGAACTAGCTGCAAATTCTACTACCTTTTGAGTCATTTGTTCAAAATTTAAATCAAGTGATGAATAATTATTAGATATGGCTAAGTTTGTTCCATCAACAAGTTCAGCATCTTCTATAATACTTGGAATAGATGTACCACCTGAAATATCAGCATATCCATTTAAACTATCTTTGATTGTAGTTTTTGATGAATTATTGTCATTATTACAACTAATTAATAATATGCTTAATAATAATATTGAAATTATAGATGCAAATTTAGTTTTCATTATAAAACGCCTCCAAAACATATTTAGTATTATACATCAAAATTATGGGAGAAATATGAAATTAAATAATTTAAATTAAAACTTCTTTGTTTATTAATTGATTGATTCTAATTATTGGATTTTTATAAGGAATATTAGCTCTTGTAACTCTTATTAAATGTTTATATTCTAAATTTGAATATCCAAAAAGTTTAGTATGTACAAGTAACATTGATTTAGGCTTGTTAAGATTAAATAATTTAGAATATATTTCAACCATTTCATCACTATATACTTTTATTGTATCTAACGCCTTTATTATATATAAATATTCATTAAAATTAATATTATATATTTTAAGTAGTTTTTTTACTATGTTATTACTACATCTTTTACTCTTTGTGTTATTACCTTCTATTTTTTTAATCGCATTTAATTTAATATTACTTTTAAAACTAATTTCTTTTAAACTATAATTATTAGAAATTCTTAAATAATAAAATAAAGATTGTTGTTTACTTTTACCTTCACATATTTGTAGTGCTTTAATTTCTCTTAAATTGATATTATTCATAGTATTCCTTCTTTCTTCATACTATAATAATATCTTTTAAACTTACATTATTTCTTCCATTATTTTTTTATTTTATAAGTTCTATTAAAAAAGTTACTGGTCTAAAACCATCATTGCAAGAATACATTACACTATAAGGATTTTTCATCCAATTATCATAAAAATAGCCCTTACCATTAAATAAATCTTTTAAATATGGCAACATGCCTTCCCAAGCAGATAAACATAAACCTACTGGTTTTTCACATTTATCAATAATAAATGTATCACCTATATTAATATTACATGCATATTTAATTGGATTTTCATATTTTTCTATTAAATCATTATAAATTGTTTGTTTTAAAACAGTGATTTTTATTTTCATAATAACCTCAATTTTTAATCACTTACATTTCCTTCTAATATTAGTTCTTCTTTTTGTAACTTTTTTTGTTTTCTTGATATCCTAAATTCTAAAATAATATAGAAAATAAATGATATTAACATAAGTAAATAATAAGTTAATAATCTCCACACAATCATACCAGATACTGCAATAGATGATGTAACTCCAGCTAAGTTTATAAATAACGATTTAAATGCAAATTCAATTCCACCAGAAGCTCCAGGTGTTGGTATAAAACATGTCATCGCAATTGAAAAAGTAGTCATGGCTATTACTAGTGGAATTTTAGTTAAGCTTAAATTTATATTTAAACTTCTTAAGATAAAAAATGGTAGGGCATAAAATACTAACAATGATAAAAATTTAAAGAAGATTGAAAGTGTAATTCTTACAGGATGTGAAAAAGCTTCTTTAAATGATATTTGCGCATCTAAACAATATTGCTCAAACTTTTTTCCTGTTTCAGATAATTTACCTTTAAATATTTTTAAATTACAAAAGAAATTTACTACTTTAACAAGCCAATTTCTTATAGTTTTAGATATACCTATTGATAAATATAGTAATAAAACTAAGAAATTCATTATAAGACCTATAGTAATTAAAATAGAGATTGAGGTAACCCCTTTAGATAATTCTTTGTAATAAATCAAAGATAAAAAACATAATACTACTATGACAATTTGATTTACTAAAGAATTTATTAAAAGGGCACCTGTACCTTTTGAAGCATTAACACCTAGTCTTTTATATTCTATCACTTGCATAGGTTGAGCACCAGTATTTGATGGTGTAATTCCATTATAAAAATATTCAATCGATGAATTTAAATAAGAATCTAATATATTACAGTTCTTATCATTTAATACAATCATTAAACTTAAAGGATTTATCAATAAGTATACTAATAATATAATTAAAGCCCCACATAGCCAAAAACCATTAGCGCCTTTAATTACTTGTCCTACTTCATCCATATCATTATTTAAAACTAAAACTAAAATCATAATAATTGTGACTAAGAGGAAAAAGGCTAATTTAAATATTTTCTTTTTCAAACTAACTCCTCCTTTTTTAAATGTTATATTTTATTATAACACTTCTATTTATTTTTTAATATAAAAAATTAAAAAAAGAAGATTATTTTATATAAACAATCTCCTATTTTTTAAAAAACTAATCAATAAATTCGAATACATAATCAAATATTCTTACAGTATCCCCATTTTCTACGCCTAACCTTCTTAGTTCATCATCAACACCAAAACTTCTAAGTTGGCGAGCGAATCGACGCATAGCCGAATCATTTTCAATATTTGTCATATCAAATAATTTTTTAAGTTCTTTACCTTCAACAACATAAACACCATCTGAATCACGACGAATTGTAAATGGTTTTTCTTTTTCTTTAAAAGTATAATTTACAACTTCATCTATTTCATCTTCTTCGAATAATGAGAATTGTTCAGTTACATCAAGTAAATCGGCAATTTTATATAATAATTCATTTAAATTATCCTTTGTAAGTGCACTGATACTTATAACTTCAACATCAGGATATTTGGCTTTAAATCTTTCAAGATTTTCTAAAGACTGTGGCATATCCATCTTATTAGCTACAACTATTTGAGGACGAAGTGATAAATTCATCTTATATTCTTTAAGTTCTTCATTAATTTTTTCATAGTCATCTAGTGGATCTCTTAAATCCACGCCAGCCATATCAATTACATGTACAATAACCTTGCATCTTTCGATATGACGTAAAAATTGAAGACCTAAGCCCGCACCTTGTGAAGCACCTTCAATAATACCAGGTAAGTCAGCCGCAACAAAGCTTCTTCCATCTGGTACTTCAACTACTCCTAAATTAGGAACTAGTGTAGTAAAGTGATAAGCTGCAATCTTAGGACGTGCTGCAGAAATTGCAGAAATTAAAGTAGATTTTCCAACACTTGGGAAACCAACAAGACCGCAATCAGCTAGTACTTTAAGTTCACATCTAATAAAACGATGTTCACCTGGTTCACCTTTTTCAGCAAAATCTGGACATTTATTTGTACCACTTGCAAAAGCCATATTACCACGACCACCACGGCCACCTTTACAAACCACAACTTCTTCTTTATGACGTGTAATATCGGCAATTACTTGATTTGTATCATCATCGTACACAACAGTACCTAAAGGTACTCTTACATATGTATCTTTAGCACAAGCACCATATTGTCCTTTAGTACGTCCGTTTTCACCATTTTCACCTTTAATTATACGACTATATCTTAAGTCTAATAAAGTTGATAAGTTTTCATCACCTATAAAAATAATAGAACCACCAGCCCCACCATTTCCACCAAATGGACCACCTTTTTCAACTTTAAGTTCTCTACGGTATGCAACAATACCATTTCCACCTTTACCAGCATAAAGTTCAACCTTGACTTCATCTACGAACATAGTATCAACTCCTAGTTTTAAATTAAAAAAATTCCCACACTAAAAAGCGTGGGATATAATCAAATTACTCTTGTGGGTAAACTGATACTTGTTTCTTGTCGCGTCCCTTGCGTTCAAATTTTACAACGCCAGAAACTTTAGCAAATAAAGTATCATCTCCACCGATACCAACATTATTACCTGGGAAAATTTTAGTTCCTCTTTGACGGTATAAAATTGAACCAGCAGTAGCGAATTGCCCATCAGACTTCTTTGCTCCTAAACGCTTTGATTCTGAATCACGGCCGTTCTTAGTAGAACCAACACCTTTTTTAGATGCAAATAATTGAATATTTAAAAATAACATAATCGGTACCTCCTATTTTTCAGATTTTATATAGTTCGGATATGTTATTGCTAACATATCAAGAGATTCTTTTAAATTATTAAGAATTTCTAATTGAGTATTATTACTTATATTCATATATAAAGAAAATAATCCTTCCTCACAAATAGGTTTTGTGATGTTGCAACTGAAATAACCAAGTCTTTCTAAAAGATTATAAGTCATAATAATCATTGTTGAAACTGAAGCACATACTATATCTTTTCCATATTCATTTTGATTAGCATGTCCTTTAATTTCAATTTTGTATCTTTCATCACTTGAAGTGATATTATATTTAATCATAATTAAGCATTGATTGATTCAATAGTAAGCTTAGTATATGCTTGACGATGACCCTTCTTAGTACGAGAGCTCTTCTTTGGTCTATACTTGAAGATAATGATCTTCTTAGCCTTACCATTCTTTTCAACCTTAGCAGTTACAGTAGCACCTTTAACATATGGAGCTCCAACCTTAGTCTTTTCTCCACCAATGAATAATACTTTATCAAAAGTATAAGATTCACCAACAACAGCGTCATTTAATAATTCAACATAAATGCTTTGCCCAGCTTCTACTTTAACTTGCTTTCCACCAGTTTGAATAATTGCGTACATGTCGTTACACCTCCTGAAAATTTAAGACTCACTATACAGGTAAGATTTAATCTATTTTGAACCTGATCTAAGTGGTGCATGTTACAACATTATATATTATAAACTACCTAAATTATAAAGTCAATTATTTTTTTGAAAAATCTAGCTAAAATAGTGGTGAAAACATTTTCACTAAAGTAGTAATTATTCTTTTAAAAATATTAGTTTTTTTAGTTTCATAATGAATAGAATTTTGAAATAAATCCATAAAATCATTTTTAACTTCTTTAATCAATTCCTTATCATTAAACCATATACCATTTTCAAAATGATGAGTTAAACTTCTATAATCCAAATTCAAAGTGCCAATTATACCTACATTATCATCTGCTATATAATTTTTAGAATGAATAAAACCTTTTTTGTATTCATAAATTTTAACATTAGATTTTAAAAGTATATCACAACTGTTTTTTGTAAGCCAAAATACTATTTTCTTATCTGGTATATGTGGAATTATTATTCTAACATCAACACCTCTTAAAGATGCGTTTGATATACAATTTAAAATCTCATTATCAACTATTAGATAAGGAGTTGATATATAAACATAGTTTGTAGCTTGGTTTATCATATTCATAATTGCAATTTTACCTACATTCATATTATAAATAGGTTTAGGTCCATCACCAAAAGATATTGCATAATTATTATTTAAAATATTAAAATCATATTTATAATATTTTTCAAATTCATATTCTTTTTCTTTTTTATCATTTAAATAATAGTCAATTAAAAATAGTCTTGTAAGTTCATTTACTAATTGTCCTTCTATTTTTAAAGCAACATCTTTCCAATGTCCAAGTTTTTCTACTTTATTTATATATTCATCTGCCAAATTCATCCCACCTGTAAAAGATACTTTCCCATCAATAACCATTATTTTCCTATGAGAACGATTGTTAAATTCACCATCTGCAGTTCCTCTCAATTTAGAAAAAGGTAGACATTTAATATTAAATTTTTGTAGTTTCTTATAATAATCACCAGGCAAAGTCATCATACATCCAATATCATCATATAAAATTTTAACTAAAACATTATTTCTAGTTTTCTCAATCAATATATCTAAAATAGAATCCCATAATATACCTGGTTCTATTATAAAATATTCTAAAAATATAAATTCTTTAGCATCTTTTAAGCATGAAAGCATATCATCAAATACATCATCACCAAGTTTATAATACTTAAATTTAGTATTCTTATATAAATTTGTATTAGATATATTACATAAATTTAAAGCTTGAGAATATAAATATTTATTATCTTGTTTTAAATTTTCTAAATTATAATTATGTAAATTATAATCTATCTTATCATTTATAACATTCAATTTTTTTATAATATGTTTTGGTAATTTTCTTTTTGAAAACATAAAATATAACATTACTCCAACAACTGGTATAGTTAGTACAGCGACCAACCAAGGTACTTTGTAATCAGGATTTTCATTTTTAGTAATTATAATAATTGCTGTAATAGCTGTAGTTAAATAAATTGCTAAATAAAAATAAGGTATAAAATACCATAGTAATAATAATATGGCTATTATTTGAATTACTTCTAATGCTATCAAACAAATAGATATAATATATCTAGATGGTATAACATTGATTTCTTTAAAATAAGTTCCTTTTTTAGAATCATATAATCTTATAGCTTTTTTCATATTCTCACATCCAAAATAATTTTAAAAGTTATTTATTTAAAAATAAACAACATAATCAAATTAAATTGTTGAATTAAAAAAATCCTGTTTACTTATAAATCAAATAAACAGAATAATTATTATTAATAATTAGTTTTATCAGTAATACTCTTATATTCTTCGTATAACTTTAAGCATTCATCTCTATCAAGTTCAACAATAAATTTATTCTTTTCTTCTTCAGTCATAGAATAGAATTTATTATCTCTAAATCCAATATCTTCAGTATCCATTACATTACATCCGTAGTATACTTGAGAAATGTTTGCCCATAAAATAGCACCATAGCACATAGGACATGGTTCACCAGTTGTATATAGTTCACATCCTGATAAGTCAAATGTACCTAATTTTTTACAAGCATTTCTGATAGCTTGCATCTCACCATGGCAAGTAGGGTCATTATTAAGGACAACTTGATTATGTCCTCTTCCAACTACTTCTCCATCTTTAATAATTACAGTACCAAATGGACCACCTTCGCCATTTCTAATACCATTTTGTGCTTCTTCAATTGCTAAAAACATAAATTTATTCATAAGAAAACCTCCTAATCTAAATATATTTTATCATTTTGAGTAAAATATATCTACTATAATTTTTAATATTTAATAATTATTCACCAATTTTTGCATAAAATATAGCATTCTTCAAAGCTTCTTCAAGTTGACGAGAAGATATTTTTTTAGTATATACAAACATGCCTTCTTGATAATCAATAATATCTTCATTTACACGAGCACTTGTTTGTATTAAATATTTATCAAAGAATAAATCATTAGAACAAACATTTAAATCTTTATCCATAGAATATTCTATATAACCTTTTCCTTCAATTAAACATACTAAATCAGATATAATTGCATTACCAGTAGGCCATTTGCCTGCACCTTTACCTATAAATTGTAAATTTGATGTATTCTTACCTTCTATTTCAATAATATTAAATTCATTGTTTACTTTAGCAAATATAGATGTCTTTTTAACAATTGTAGGTTCTACTTTAATAGATACCATGTTATCTTTTTTATAAGACTCTGCAATATATTTTAAAACATAATTCTTATTATTTGCATAAATAATAAACTGATCAGTTGCTTTACTTATTGGATATGTATAAGCACCTGTTATAGGAATATTTCCACCAAAACACATTGTAGAAAGTACTACTATTTTTCTTACAGGATCATAGCCTTCAACATCATCTGTAGGGTCTTGTTCTAAATATCCTAAACGTGAGGCTTCTTTAAAGGCTTCTTCATATGTATAACCTTGTTCTTGTACTAAACTTAATAAGAAGTTTGTAGAACCATTAATAATACCTTTTATATGACTAATTTCATTAGTTTTAGAATTATTAATAATACTTTGAATAATTGGTACTCCACCACCAACTGCAGCTTCAAAAAGTAAATATACATTATTTTCATGAGCTATACTTAATAGTTCATTTAAATGAATGGATAGAACTTCTTTATTCGCTGTAATCACATGTTTTTTCTTAATTAGAGATTCTTTAATTAATTCATAAGCCAAAGTACCTCCACCTATACATTCAATGACTACATTTATAGAATCATCATTGATTATATCTCTACAATTTGTAGTAAGTAAATTTGCAGGAATATAATTATAATTAGATGGATTTCTTACTAATATTTTTTTTATTTGTGCTTTATCCTTAAAATAGTCATTTTGGTTAAATATATCATAAACTCCACTACCAACATGACCACATCCTAAAAGTCCTATATTAAATTTCATAAATTTTTGCTCCTTCTAATGCAGGTTTTACTTCTTTAATTTTATAATTATAAATTTCATTTAAGTTTATTTCTTTATTTGTAATTAATAATAAACTAGGTCCTGCTCCACTAATGCATAATGGATAATCTTCAAAATATTCTTTTAAATTAGATGCATTTTCTATTATTTTAAATCTATATGGTTCATGGATTTTATCATTAAAACATAATTTTATAAGTTCTAAATTCCCATTTTCAAATGCATATGGAATACATGCAAGGCGACCAAAATTAGATACAATATCTTTTTTTGAATAGTTATCAGGTAAAACGTTTCTTGATACTTCAGTTCTAAGTTCAAATGAAGGTATTAAACTATAGAATTTCAAGTTTGAAGAAATTTTATAGTTTACTGATTTTATTTTATCATTATATTTAAATGAAGCACAAAGTCCACCTAAAATTGCAGGTGCTACATTATCAGGATGTCCTTCTATTTCACTAGCTAATGTTATTAATTCTTCTTTAGATAGGTATAACTTTAAATAATAACAAGCAGCTAAAACACCTGCAACTATACAACAAGATGAAGAACCAAGTCCTCTTGATAAGGGAACATCTGATTTAGATAAAGATATTTTAATAGGAATATAATTTAATTTAAATTTATTAAATACATATTTATAACTATTAAGTACTAAATTATTAGTTTGATATTCTATATCAAAACTTGATACATCATCATTATTTGATAATTCAAATATATATTCATTATATATATTAAGTGCCATACCAAGTGTATCAAATCCAACTGATAAGTTAGCAGTTGATGCAGGAACTTTTATCTTAATCATTATATTCACCTATTAATTTTAAAACTGTAGTTTTAATATCTTCTTTATTACAAATAATTCTATTTATAATAGTATCTTTTAATTTTAATGTTCTATTATCTGGTTTAATATTAGTTTTCTTAGAAATATATTCTATATTTTCAAATTCATCATTAATTAATTTATACTTTAAACTAGATGAGATTGTTTTACTAAATTTAAAAGGACTTGCAGTTGATATACATAAAGTAAAATTATCATCTTTATGCTCTAAATAGCCCTTATATGCAACACTTGTATGCGGATCTATTAATATATGATAATTATTATAAACATCTAAAATACAATCTTCTATTTCTTCTTCCGTTGCATAAGATGATAAAATAGTATTTATTTTAGATAGATATTTTTCATCTAGTTGATAAAAGCCATTAGTATTTAAATCATTCATTAATTTAGATATATAATCTTTATCATTTAAAGTTAAATATAAAAATCTTTCAAGATTTGATGAAACTAATATATCCATAGAGGGAGAATTAGTAACGTAGAATTCTCTTTTAGAATTATAAATCCCCGTATTAAAGAAATCAGTAAGTACATTATTTTTATTTGATGAACATATTATTTTATCTATAGGGGTACCTATAAGTTTAGCTATATAACAAGCAAGTATATTTCCAAAATTACCTGTAGGTACTGATATATTTAATTTTTCACCATATTTAATTTTATTATTATTTACTAAATAAGAATAAGCATAAACATAGTAAACTACTTGTGGAATAAGTCTTCCGATATTAATTGAATTAGCACTAGATAAAGAAACACCTTCAATTGAAACAGTATTAAAAATATCTTTTACAGCTTTTTGACAATCATCAAAATTACCATTTACCGCAATTGATTTAGACTTATTATTATTAAACGATAACATTTGAAGTTCTTGAATTTGTGATATAGAACCATTTGGATATAAAACAATACAAGATATATCATCTAAAGTAGAAAATCCAGAAAGTGCAGCACTTCCAGTGTCACCTGATGTAGCTGTTAAAATTGCAGTATGTTCTTTAATATTATTTTTCTTTTTAGCAACACTAAGTAAGTAAGGTAATATTTGAAGAGCCATATCTTTAAATGCAAATGTTGGTCCGTTGTATAAATTTAAAAATCCAAAAGATTCAAACAAATCAAAAGATACCATATCTGGAATATAATTATCTTTTGTATAAGCCCTATCTACACAATATGATATTTCTTCTTCTGTAAAATCATCTAAAAATTCTTTTAAAATTAATTTAGTTAATTCATTATAAGTTAATTTAAGCATTGAAGAGTTAAATCTAAGTTTAGGTAATTTATCAAATATATATAAACCACCATCAGAAGCCAAACCTTTTATTATAGCTTGTGATGATGTAACTTTTTCATCACTTCTTGTAGAAAAATACATACTAACACATCCTTTTTATAATTATACTTTACTTGACATACCAAAACAAGACCTAAATTAGAAAAATGAATTTATAGTCTTATGTTATTTTTTTCAATTTACATGACTTTACATAAATCAATAAAAGTAAGTTTAAATTCTAATTCTTATAACGTTAAAAGCACCTGTCATACATTTGCAATCTACAAACTCTCATGTTACAACAATATTCATAGGAAGTCTATTAGACGGTGCTGCTCCTTTATATTAGAGGTGATGCCTATGTATTATTTTTCAAATTTTACTATGGTATCTCTCAAGCATTCTCAACATTTTATATTAGGAAGTAAAGGAGATATCTATCTTGATAAAAGAATTTATTTTAGCAGTTCTTACAAATATTTTAGCTACAATAATAGTTGAGATATTTAAAGGGATATGATTAGAAAAATGGATTCAAAGCGAATCCATCAATTAACTATTTAAATAATCTTAATATATCATTATAAGTTACAAATACAAATAATATAAGTAATAATATAAATACTATATTATTAAGTAAAGTTTCAAACTTCTTATTAGGTTTCTTATGAGTTATACCTTCATATATTAAGAAAACCGCTCTTCCACCATCAAGTGCTGGAATAGGTAAGAAATTCATAATACCTATATTTACTGAAAGTAATGCAATTAATGATAGGAAAGAAAGTATTCCACTACTTAATGTTTGAGATACTAAACTATAAATACCAACCACACCTGACAAATCTGAAAGTCCTACTTCTCTTACTGAAGCAGAAGGGGCAATTAATTCTTTAAGTGTTGAAAATATTATTAAAGCTGATTCTCCAAATTGAGTAAATCCTTCTTTAATACACCCAAAGAACTCAAAATGATATTCAGGTGAAATTCCAATATAAGCTTTTAATTTAACTATGTCTTGACCTGAAAGTAAAGAATCTGAATATGAATAAATTGGAGTTTGAGCCACAATTTCTTTTCCAGTAGCTTCTTCTTGAGATATAAATTTATAATAAATAGCAGTTACATCTGAAACATCGTTTGCTAAATATGTAACGATATCTGACCAAGAATTGATTTCAATCCAGTTATCTGTACCTTCATATCTAATCGCAGTTAAATAATCCCCATTTGAAAGAGCATATTCACCATCTG
The DNA here is from genome assembly GCA_964524125.1 of uncultured Clostridium sp. Lineage (GTDB taxonomy): Bacteria > Bacillota_I > Bacilli_A > Acholeplasmatales > Anaeroplasmataceae > CAG-307. Next base: position 9,987 of record CAZGBY010000004.1, on the reverse strand, counting down.
AAAGTTCCATCTTTTTTTCAGTTGTACCATATTTTAAAGAAACATTACCTACTTGAACACCTTTATCATATTTAGTTGTATCTTCTTTAATTTGCATATTTGAAATACCAAAATTATTTAAAACTAAATAAAGTCCACATTCTTTTGTAGTTTCAATGCCATCTCTTTGATAGGTTAAATTAATTGAAGTATGCCCTTCTTTTGTAGTTTCATCCATTATATTAGATAAATCATTCCAATTAGAAATAGTTTTTCCATCAATTGCAGTTATTATATCTCCTGCTTGTAAGAATTCAGCAGAAGGATATGATGAGCCAACACTACCAACAACATTTGTATTTGCAGGTACACCTTGTACAAATGCTATAATTAAATAAAGCACAATAGAAAGTAAGAAATTCATTACAACTCCTGCAGAGATAGTAATTAATCTTTGAGAAATTTTCTTAGAATCAAAGCTTCTATCATATGGCGTAATTTGTAGTCTATCTTTAGCAGATGATACTAAAAATGCATCTCTTAGAATTTGGAATGTCTTTTCTTCACCATCAAGTTCAAGTACTACTTCTAGTGGTTCTCCATGAACACCTAATAATTCTATTCTTTTTACAACTCCACGATAATCAGCGTCTAAATTAGAATCAAGAATAATTTCTTTAACATCTCCATCTTCTAAATTAATACCTATAGTTTCGCCTTCATTAATAAGAATTTGTTCAGCTGTTGAATCTGCCATTGCCACATATCCACCAATAGGAATAGCTCGAATTGAAATCATTGTTTCGCCTTTTCTTTTTTGCCATAAAACAGGACCCATACCTATAGAAAATTCGTGACACAAAATTCCAGCTTTTTTTGCGAAATAGAAATGTCCTGCTTCATGAATTAATATTATTAATCCAATTGCGAATATAAATGCGATTATATTTAAAATTACCATTAAAATTCAACTCCATATTCATTAAGTATTTTTCTTTGAATCTTATCATTTAATTCAATTATTTCATCAATACTTGGGTTTAAATTATCATAAGACTCATCTAAATATGTTCTAATAATAGATTCTATTTGCAAAAACTTTATCTTATCTAATAAAAATAATTTTACTGCAGCTTCATTAGCTGCATTTAATACAGTTGGATACAATCCACCCTTAAGACCTGCTTCATAAGCATATGCAAGGCATGGAAATCTTTCATGTGATAATTCTTTAAAATGTAATTCACTAACTTTTAATAGATCCAATTCTTCACCCTTATAATCTAAATGATGTGGATATAGTAGGGCATATAAAATAGGGCCTCTCATATCTGGTGAAGCTAGATGCGCTTTTATTCCTAAATCATTATATTCAACAAAAGAATGAATAATACTTTCTTTATGCATTATTGTTTTAATTTTATCATATGGCATATCAAATAAATGATGAGCTTCAATAACTTCAAAACCTTTATTCATCATAGTAGCTGAATCAATAGTTATCTTAGATCCCATTGACCAATTTGGATGACGAAGTGCGTCTTCTTTTGTAACATTTTGAAGTTCTTCTCTTTTTTTATCTCTAAAAGAACCACCAGATGCTGTAATTATTAATGATTTAACCTCGTTTTTATCTTCACCTTGTAAACATTGCCAAATAGCTGAATGTTCAGAATCAATAGGATATAAATCCAAATTTTTTTCTTTTAGTAGAGATTTTATTTGATCTCCGGCCATAACTAAAGTTTCTTTATTTGCTAAAGCTATGTTTTTACCTGAATTAATTGCATATACTGTTGGTTTCAAACCAGCAGCTCCTACAAGCGCATTCACTAATAGTTCATTATCATATTTATGATATGAGGAAACTTGAAGTAAACCTTCATCTCCATAACATTTAATACCTTTATATGATGAAAACTCTAACATTTGTTCTTTAGTTCTAAAACAAACTATTTCAGGATTAAATTCTTCTATGATATCTTTCGCAAGTTTTGAATTTCTACCTACTGATAAACCAACTACTTTTAACTCATTTTGAAATTTCTTAATAACATCAAGGGTTTGCGTTCCAATAGAACCACAAGCCCCTAATAAATAAACATATTTCATTTAAATCGCTTCCTTATAATATTACAAATACAAGTAATAATGCTGTAGCAGCAAAAATGACTGAATCACATCTGTCTAAAACTCCACCATGACCTGGGAAGATAGAACCAAAATCTTTTATATCATATGAACGTTTAAACTTAGAAGCAACTAAATCTCCTACTTGTCCCGCAATAGATATAAATACACTAATAAAGAAAATTGCTAAGAATTGTAATACTTTATTTAAAGAATCAAAATCACCTTTCCAGAAAATACAAATTCCTTGAGTATTACTAAATAAAGTTTCTATACCTTGTTTATTAAAATATCCACTAAATAACTTTCCATAAAAGAACGAAATAAATGTTGCGCATAATACTGCAACAAATGATCCAATTACAGCACCTTCCCAAGTCTTTTTAGGTGAAATAGTTGGGCACATTTTATGACGTCCAAATTTATATCCACCAAAATATGCAAATACGTCTGTAAGTGTTGTAATCATAAACAAATACACAATGAATCTAAGACCTAAGAATCTTAAAATAGTTAACGCACCAAATCCTAAGCCTGTATAACAAATTGTAGTTAAGGCTTTTCCAACATCACCAGCTTCAAATCCTTTACAAAATACCATACAAGCCAAGAAAATAATTACACATAAAATAAACATTGGTAAGAAGCCTATATGTAAATTAAATAAATCTAATAAATGAGTTGCAAATGATTCATCAATATCAAGTTTAGATTGACTTGTCTTAACAAATGCAGCCCATTCAGATAAACATGACATATAAATAAGTGCTGAAAATAGTACAATAAATATTTTTACAATGTCTGGGAATTTTTTATTCTTTTCATATAATTTAATCATTTCTAAAGATGCAATTACTGTTAAAACTAAAAGTAATAATTGAAATAATGGAAATAATTCTTCAATCATTAATAAAGGTACTAATATTAAAAATAAAATAAGTCCAGTTATAATTCTTTGTTTCATTTATTTTTCCTCCTTTAAACCACCAAAACGGCGATTTCTTTTTTGATATGATTCAATTGCCAGAAGTAATTCTTTTTCTTTAAAATCTGGCCATAATACATCCGTGAAATATAATTCACTATATGCAAGTTGTGGCAGTAAGAAATTTGATATTCTTACCTCTCCTGATGTTCTTATAAGTAAGTCAAGTGGTGGTAAATCTTTTGTATATAAATAATTAAAAATTGTTTTTTCATTTATATCAGATATATCTAATTTTCCATCTTTAACTAATGATGCAATTTCTTTAGTTGCATAAGATATTTCATCTAAAGAACCATAATCAACTGCAAGAACTAAATTAAGTCCAGTATGTTCTTTAGTTTTTTCTTCTGCTTCATTTATAAATTCTATAAATTGACTAGAAAGCCTATCTCTTCTTCCTATTACATTTATTTTAATGTTAGAATCAAATAAATGTTGTTTATATTTTTTATAATAAGAAAGTGGTCTTTTCATTAAATAATTTACTTCTTTTTCAGGACGAGACCAGTTTTCAGTCGAAAAACAATATACAGTTAAACATTTAATACCAATTTTGTTGGCATATTTAGTTATATTAATTAAATTATTTGCTCCATGTAAGTGTCCATATGTTCTAGGCATAAATCTTTTTTTTGCCCATCTACCATTACCATCTAAGATAATTGCAATATGATTTGGGACCCCTTTTAAGATTATTTCTTGTTCTGTCATTATATCACCTAAAATTTACAATAATCCATAATAATACTTTACCATAAATTAGAACATATTACAAATAAAAATAAACGAATAAAGATAGAATAAATAAAAAAAGAAGCTTAAATGTATAGTCAATTAAACTTCTTCATATGTTAAATTAAACATTCATTAATTCTTTGCTCTTAGTTTGAGCTATTTCATCTATTTTAGCAATAGACTTATCAGTTAGTTTTTGAACATCTTCTAAATATGACTTTTCATCATCTTCAGGAAGTTCTAATTTCTTAAGTGCGTCATTAGCATCACGTCTTAAATTACGCACTGCAACTTTTCCTTCTTCAGCTATACGACCAACTTGTTTAACTAAATCTTTACGACGTTCTTCTGTCATTGCAGGTAAAATAATACGAATTCCTTGACCATCACCTTGTGGATTTAATCCTAAATTAGCAGCTGAAATAGCAACTTCGATATCCTTTAATGATGATTTATCAAAAGGCTTAATATAAAGTTGATTAGCTTCTGGAGTTGAAATAGCTGCCATTTGTTTAAGTTGTGTTGGGCATCCGTAATAATTTACGAATACTGAATCTAAAATTGCAGGATTTGCACGTCCAGTACGAACTTGAGCAAGTTCATGTTCAAAAGATTGAATGGATTTAGTCATTTTTTCTTCTGTTTCCATTAAAATCATATCTGCCATATAATTATTTCTCCTTATAATTAATTATTAGTTACTAGGGTTCCTATTTTTTCACCCTTAACTGCTTTAACGATATTTCCTTCTTTATTCATATTGAATACTAAAAGTTTCATACCATTATCTTTACATAGACTTGCAGCTGTTGAATCCATAACTGCAAGATTTTGATTTAATACTTCACTAAAAGTAAGTTCTTCATACATTTTAGCATCAGGATTTTTACGTGGATCTGAATCATATACTCCTTCAGTACCATTTTTAGCCATTAAAATAGCTTCTGCACCAATTTCTAAAGCACGTGTTGCCGCAGCAGTATCTGTTGAATAGTAAGGATTACCAAGACCTCCAGCAAAAATACAAACTCTACCTTTTTCTAAATGTCTAATAGCACGAGGTCTAATATAAGGTTCAGCAACTGCATGAACTTCAAGTGCCGACATACAACGAGTAGGAACACCAATTTGTTCTAAGGCATTTTGAAGCGCTAGAGAATTCATTACTGTAGCAAGCATTCCCATATAGTCAGCTTGAGCACGTTCAATCCCCAGTTCTGCACCTGTTTTACCTCTCCAAATATTTCCACCACCACAAACAACACCAATTTCACAACCAAGGTCATAAATTTCTTTTATTTGCTTAGCAGTTTCTTTTACTGTTTGAGGGTCAATACCAAATTGAGTTTCACCTTTTAAGGCTTCACCAGATAGCTTTAATAAAATTCTTTTATACATAATATGAAAAACTCCTCATGATTATTTTTTAAAAAAAGAGGAACAACTGATGTTGCTCCTCAATAAATTACTTGTTTAAACCAGCTTGAGCAGCAACTTCAGCAGCGAAGTCAACAACTTCTTTTTCAATACCTTCACCTACAGCTAGACGAACGAAAGTCTTAACTGTTGATTTTGTATGAGAAAGATATACGCTTACTGTTTCATCTGGATTCTTAACAAAAGGTTGATCTAATAAGCAGATTTCCTTTAAATACTTTTGTAAACGACCAGGAACAATATTATTTCTAATAATGTTTTCTGGTTTTGGTTTTGCAGCTTCAGCATTTTCATTTAAAGCTTCAGTTAAAATAATTGATTCTTCTTTAGCTAAAGTTTCTGCATCAATATCATTTTGAGATACATAAGTAGGTTGGTTAGCAGCAACATGCATAGCAATATCCTTAGCAACAACTTCATCAGCGTTGTCAAGAATAGTGATAACAACAATTCTACCACCCATGTGCTTGTAAGCACCAAATACTTGTCCATCTTCTTTAGAAATTCTAGATACACGACGTAAAGATACCTTTTCACCGATTACAGCAGAATCTTCTAAAATGATATTTTCTAAGTCTTTTCCATCTACAACTACTTTTAAAGCTTCTTCAGTATTTGTAGCATTAGAATTACTAATAATATTTCCAACTTTTTCAAGTAATGCTAAGAACTTATCATTCTTTGCAACAAAGTCAGTTTCTGAGTTTAATTCGAAAACAACACAGTCATTTCCATTTATAACGTATGAGCAAAGACCTTCAGCAGCTACTCTAGATGCTTTCTTTTCAGCTTTTGCTATACCTTTTTCACGTAAATAAACGATAGCTTTTTCCATATCGCAATCACAAGCTTCTAAAGCTTTTTTGCAATCCATCATACCAGCCATTGTTCTATCACGAAGTTCTTTTACTAATTGTGGTGTAACAGTCATAGTTAATCCTCCTATAATATATTAAAATAAATATACTTTATTTAATCTTACTTATTTTCATTAGCCTTAGGAGCTTCCTTCTTTACATAAGGCTTTCTATTTCCTGGCTTTTTGTCGCCTTGAGGCTTACGAGGACCTCTATTGTCCTTCTTTGGTTGTTCCTTGTTGATTTCTTCTTGTAAATTTACAGCTTCATCTTCAAACTTTTCAACAACTCCACCATTAGCTTCGATTACAGCGTTATTCATAACCCATGTAACTAACTTAACAGCACGAATTGCATCATCATTTGCTGGAATTACATAATCAACATCATCTGGATCGCAGTTAGTATCTACAATACCAAATACTGGAATATTTAATTTACGAGCTTCTAAAATTGCATTGTGTTCCTTACGAGGGTCAACAATGAATAAAGCTTGAGGAAGACTCTTCATTTCCTTGATACCACCAAGGTTCTTTTCTAATTTTTCTCTTTCTTGAGAAATCTTAGCAACTTCCTTCTTAGTTAACTTTAATTGTTCGATAACTCCGTCTTCGAACATTTTATCAAGATCATTTAATCTCTTAATTCTCTTACGGATAGTCTTGAAGTTAGTTAAAGTACCACCTAACCAACGGTTATTGCAGTAGAATTGACCACTTCTTAAAGCTTCTTCTTTAACTGCTTCTTGAGCTTGTTTCTTAGTACCTACGAAAAGTACCTTTCCTTCATTTTTAACGATTTCTAGTAAAGCTGCATAAGCCTTTTCGATTTCGTTAGCTGTTTTTTGTAAGTCAATGATATAAATACCATTTCTTGCTGTGTAGATGTACTTAGCCATCTTAGGGTTCCATCTACGAGTTGCATGTCCAAAGTGAACACCAGACTCTAATAATTGTTTCATTGAAACTACTGACATATTTTTTCCTCCATTTTATTTTGTTTTTTTTACCTCTGCTTTTTTCAACGTTAAGACCGCAACAGAATGTCATTCTGCACTAGACGGTGAACTCCAAAAGCATGTGTATTTTAATGCCTTTAATATTTTACCATTAGAAGATATTACTGTCAATACCCTTTTTCTATTTTTGTAATTCTTTACCACACTCAAATGCCTTAGCTACTATATTACCAAGTTCAATATAATTATGGTTAGGACTATCATAAGTTATAATACCTATTTTGTGTGGGTCAATCTTACCATTTGTTAAAAACTCTTCCTCACAAGATACATTAATAATTTTACCTACTAAAATTTCAGTTTTTTCATCAAAAGAATAAACTTCACATTCAAGAGCAAGTGGTAATTCTTTAAATAAAGGTGCATTGACAAATTCAGATTTTGTTGGATTTAAACCGGCTATAGAAAGTTTGTTAGGAACATTATTTTGTGATACTAATCCTACATAATCACAAGACTTAACCATATTTGTAGTACCAATAGAAATTGTAAATACTTGATTTTTAAGTAAGTTGTCTGTAGTTTTATGACTTGCAAGTGCTATTGATACCTTGTCATAATCACAAATGCCACCCCATGCAGCATTCATCGCATTAGCTTTACCTTCTTCATCATATGTACCAATAATTAATACTGGTTGAGGATATAAAATTGCTTTTGGTCCAAAATTAATTCTCATTAAAATCACTCCTTCTATAATTTATAATTTATATCAAAAACATAAAATTTCAAATAAAATAATAAAGACTTTTAGACCTTTATCTTTTTTTTATTTCATAATCATCTAAATAACTTATAATTTTATTATCCTTTTTATAACCTATAATTTTATCTAGATTAACATTTGTAGTTGATTTAAATATATTTTTTTCAACCATTGGATTATATGCAAGTAAATCTTTAATTAATTTCTTTGTCGCATATCTTTGAGAATTATGTATTCCTTCTTCTTCGTTAGCACATTTTTCAGTAAATCTACAAGCACATTGAATAAACTTTAAATCATTATATTTACACCATCTTAAAATATCAGATTCTCTAATTAAATACATTGGCCTTATAAGTTCCATACCTTCATAATTTTCAGAATGAAGTTTTGGTAACATAGTTTGAAAAGAACCTGCATTTAACATATTCATTAAAGTTGTTTCTATAACATCATCATAATGATGACCTAAAGCTATTTTATTACAACCTAAATCTTGAGCAATTCTATATAAAGCTCCTCTTCTCATTTTAGCACATAAATAACACGGATTTTTTTCTTGAGAATTTGCAATTTCAAATATATCAGTATTTCTTTTAACAACTGGTATATTTAATACTTCAAGATTATGCATAATTAAATTTCTGTTATATTCATTATATCCAGGATCCATTAATAAATATGTGACTTCAAATTCAAAATCCGAATGACGTTTTAATTCTTGAAATAACTTAGCCATTAACATTGAATCTTTACCACCTGATATACATACGCATACATGATCATTTGGTTTTAGTAACTGATATTCTTTAATAGCTTTAACAAATTTAGCCCATAAATTGGCTCTATATGTTTTTATAATTGTTCTTTCTATCTCTTGATATCTTTCCATACTAACCACCTCATGTATATGATAAAAAATTATAACATTGAATCATATTTTTTTCAACAAAGAAAATTTTAACAAAAATAACCTGAATGTTTATTTTTTTAAAATTATTATTTACTTTATTTTATTTATGAATATAATCTTAAAAAAGGAGGAAAACAAAAATGAAAATACTTAAAAAAATTCTAAAAATATTCTCAATTACAATTTTATCATTTTTCTTATTTATAGGAATAATGAACATAGCTAAATTTGCTATTTACAAACAATACTATTCAATTGAAGAATCAGTTTGTAAAAACCCTGGATTAAATGATGGTGCTATACCTCAAGGAATTGCTGTTGATGAAAAAGAAAATATAATTTATACTACTGCATATTTTAGCAATGATAATGCTTCTAGAATTTACATTATTAATTCAAATCATAAGACAAGATATGTAAATTTATACGAAAGTGAAAATAAAAAGTATACGGGTCACGTTGGAGGTATTGCGTATGCAAATAAAAAATTATATTTAACAGGTGATGAATGTGTATATATAATTAATGTTGAAGATTTAAATAATGATAAGGTTATTTTAACAAATAATTTTATCGTAAATAACGACGCTTCATTTATATCAATAACTAATAATTATTTATACGTTGGAGAATTTTGTCACGGTAGTAATTATGTTACAAATCATGAAATTTCTGTTAAAAATGGTACATATTATGCAATATGTAGTGTATATAGTTTGGATGATTTAAATAATCCTATAAGAATTTATTCGATTCCTAACAAAGTGCAAGGCTTTTGTGTTACAGATAAAGGTACTATTGTATTATCATCATCTTATGCAGTTGCAAGCTCAAAATACTATATTTTTTATGATGAAGATATCGAATATAATAATGAAACATATGAAGGTATCCCATTAATCAAACTAGATTCACCAAGTGAAGTTATTAAAGGTCCAGCAATGAGTGAGGATTTAGAATATGCAAATGGTAAAATATATTGTTTAACTGAAAGTGCATCTAATAAATATATATTCGGCAAATTCTTCTTTGCAAATAAAATTTATACATTAAATATTGAATAAACATTATTAAGGCATTTATTAATTTAAATGTCTTTTTTATAGAAAAAAGATTCCCGCAAAAGGAATCTAGTTATTATATATAGGGCTGGACACCAAATTTTTGCAAAAAAAAATGGCGCCCGCACTAGGACTCGAACCTAGGACCCCTTGATTAACAGTC
>CAZGBY010000003.1:0-47998 GCA_964524125.1 uncultured Clostridium sp. | reverse complement strand
AAGTTTTTGAAATTGAAGATAATTTTATAACTGTTACTATTCCATTTGATAAAACCGGATTTGAAAACAAAAATGACACCCAAAATGACACCCAAAATGACACCCAAAATGATATTGATTCTTTAATTGTTAAATTAATTAAAAGCAATAATATGATTACAAGACAAGAAATTGCTGAAAAACTTGGAGTTTCAAAAGCAACTGTAGTAAGACATTTAAGGAAAATGAATAATATTAATTATGTAGGTTCTGCAAAAAGTGGACACTGGGAAATAAAAGAATAACAAATATAGAAGAATTTTAAAAAAATTGGATGATGTATTGTTATAGACATTATCCTTGTTATTTGTCATATTATATAATATAAATATTACTACTTTATATCAAAATAATATTAAATAACTAAATAAGAACAAATTTAATATTAATAACAACTTAAAAGGAAGCCTCTAAACTTCCTTTTATTCTTTTATAATTTCATTAACTAATTTTTTTAATTGACTTAAAGACCCCTCATCTAAACTAGAATGAATGGTTACCTCATTATTAAAATATTCTAATTTTTTTGAACTTGTTAATAATTCTTTCATAACTTTATTTGCAACTGGTGCCCATGTGCCATTTTCTATGAATCCTACTTTTTTATTTGAATAATTTCGTTCTGTTAAGCTTAGAATAAAATCTTTCATATTTGGAAATATTGAATTATTATAAGTTGTAGTAGCTAAAATAAGTTTATCATATTTAAATGAATCTGAAATGATTTTAGATTTATCATCTTGACATACATTATATATAATAATATCTTGATTCGTATTTTGTTTAAGTATTTCAGTAAATTTATCAATAGCTTTTTTTGTGTTGCCATATACAGAAGAATATACAATAACTATTCCTTTACTTTCTGCTTTATAACTTGACCAAGTATCATATAAATTTAGATAATGACTCAAATCATTACTTAATATTGGTCCATGAAGTGGATAAATGGTTTTTATTTCATAAGAAGACAATTTCTTAAGTATATTTTGAACTTGTATACCATATTTACCAACAATTCCAAAATAATATCTTCTAGCTTCATTAACCCAATCTTCATTTATATCGAGTGCACCAAATTTACCAAATGCATCTGCTGTAAATATTGATTTTGAATATAAATCATAACTCATCATTACTTCAGGCCAATGAACCATTGGTGCGAATATAAACTTAAGTTTATGATTTCCTAAATCTAATATATCTTTATCATTTACAATTATTTTATTAAAATCATTTTTATGAAAGAATTGCTCAATCATTTTAAAAGTTTTGGCATTTCCTACAATTGAAGTATTAGGATATTTATTTAAAAAATTAATAATGTTTGCTGAATGGTCTGGTTCCATATGTTGCACAATTAAATAATCAGGCATTCTATTATCAAGAATATTTTCAATATTTTTAAGCCACTCATTTTTAAAATTAATATCAACTGAATCAATAATAGCTATTTTATCATCTTTTATTATATACGAATTATAAGACATTCCATTTGGTACTTTAAATTGTCCTTCAAATAATTTAATTTTATGGTCATTTACACCAATATAATATATATCATTATTTATTACTTTTTCCATAAACTATGTATATTACAGTAAGCATATACAGCTTCAATAATATCTCCATCTTCTAAAGTGAATTTAACAATAGGATCTTGATTAGGTTTTAAATATTTGATTAAATTACCATTTTGAGTTTTTAACACTACCCATTCAATATAGTGTTCTTGAATCATTGGATGTAAAATACTTCCAATACTTACAGTTACAACATTACCATTAACCTCATATTGAGGTATATGTTTTTCTTTTGATGCGTCTACGCTACCGGGGATTAATTCTTTCATGATGTTTCCGCAACAAGAAACAGGCTTATCACTGTTATTAATTGAAATGATAATGTTATTACATTTACTACATTTAAAAAACTTTTGATTCATAATTTATAATCTCCTTTAAAATCTTTATTTTACAACTATATTATAGATTAAAATAATAAATTAGTAAAATAATATGCTTATTTTCACTTAATGATATTCTATAATAGTTTTAATTTAATTTTGAAAATTATACAAAAAATAGTAATTGTAAATATCTTTTATAAAATGTATAATTTAAGTGTAATTAAGTGAATGATTTGTTTAGAAAAAAGGATAGTGAAACCAAATGATTGATAATTTTAAATATGATTCTAATTTAAGATTAAAAGCTTTATTAGGTGATGCAAAATATCAATATGATATTGCATTATATTATGAGAAGACTGACCTTGAACAAGCATTGTTTTGGTATAAAAAATCAGCATTACAAGGTAATGATAAAGCTTTAGAAAAATGTAATCTTTATAACATTGATATTTATGCTCCATTAATTGATAGAGAAGTAATAAGAAAAGATCTTAAATGTAGATTGTTCCCTTTAGGATATTTAAAGAAATATAAATATACAATTATTTGTAGTTATTATAAAGGAAAGTGGATTTTATCTTCACATAAAAAAAGAAATACTTGGGAAACTCAAGGGGGTCATATTGAAGATGGTGAATCTCCTTTGGATTGTGCTTTGCGAGAACTTTATGAAGAAAGTGGTATTAAAAATTGTGACCTATATCCTATATGTGATTATTTTGGATTCAACATTCAAGGTTGTTCAAATGGTGTTGTTTATTTAGCAGTTGTTCATAGCTTAGGACAAATGCCCAAAAGTGAAATGAAAGAAATCGCAATGTTTGAAAAACTCCCTTTAAATTTAACATATCCTTATACATCACCGATAATGTATAAAGAGGCGTTAAATTTATTTAATAATATTGAAAAAAGTGCGATGGCAATTGTACTTTATAAAAATCAAATATTAACTACTAAAGAACTTGTATATGGTAAAGAAGTATTATCTTGTCCTAAAGGTCACCAAGAAAAAGGTGAAACGTTACTTGAAACAGCTATAAGAGAATGTTATGAAGAAACAAACATTTTATTAACTAAAGAAAATTTGATTAAAGAATTAGACTCTTATTCCTATGAATATATAACATTAGATAATGTGACAAAAAGAAAGACGATATTTCCTTATTTATTTAAAGTTTTAGACGAAGGATATCCATTATCAAAAGAAGAAAAAATAAAATCAGTTGATTGGATTGATATAAATGATTTTATAAATACTTGTAGTTATTTAAATGTTAAGAAATTAATAAAAGGAATTCTTTAGTAATATATATATATATATATATAATAAAAAGAAAAGAGGAGTTAAAAATGTACGAAAAAATTCATGAGGAAAATCAAAAATATTTAGATTTATTTAAAGAAAGTATGAAAGAAGAAGGTTTATCTGAAAAAGTGATTAAAAGGCATATGTTTAATTTAGAATTTTATTTAAATGACTATTTAAGCTATTATGAAGAGCCATCTAAAATGGAAGAAGGGATTAAGAAAATGGATTATTTTTTTTCTTATTTCTTTGTTCAAAAATGTATGTGGTCAACTGGGAATGCGATTAAAGAAAATATTTCTAGTTTTAAAAAGTTCTATAAATTAATGTCTGAAAAGAATCTTATTTCAAAAGAAGAATATGAATATATGCTAGAATTAATAAAAGAATCTAAAGGTGTATGGATTGAAGAATGTGACAAATTTAATTCTGGTGATGATTCTTATTTCTTTTAAATAATACAAGAATGATGTACAATACTAACTATAAATGGTATTGTACTTTTATTTTGAAAATGATTAATATAATATTTTAATAAATGATTAAAAATGCTATAATAATTAAAAATATACTTTAAGGTGATATGATGAAACAATATTTAAAAACTCATTATTTATTTATAATACTTTCATATTTAATAGGAATGTTATTAGGATCATTACTTAGTATTATAATTCTATATAATATAGCAGGTTCTTTATATGATGTATCTTTTAATGAATGTAGTAAAATATTAATGTTAGAATCATTAGATAATCAACCACAAAATATTGTAGATTGTTACTACTTTATACAATCATGGTCAAATTTTATAAGCTATTTAGTTATATTTATATTTACAATATTTTATGCAAGAGGATATTTAATAGAAGATTTTAGAAGTTTTAAACAAACTAATAAAAAAAGAAATTTTTTTAATATAATACTAGCTTTTTCTGGATGTATAATCTTATATTATAGTAGTTATTTTTTCTCGTTTATTGCTTATAAATTATCAAAAGAAACACAAAGTGTAAATCAATCTTCATTTGAAAATATGATTTTAAATGGCTATGGCTTTATTATATTTATTGCAGTATTTATACTAGCGCCTATTGCAGAAGAATTAGTGTATAGAAAAGCTATATTTAAATTCTTCGAAGGAAGAAAAATCAACTGGTTTATACCTGTTATAGTATCTGCATTAATATTTGCACTACCACATATGACATCAACTGAGATGTCCCTTGCATGGCCTATCTTTTTATTAAGTTATTTATCAAGTGGAATTATACTAGGTTTAGTATATCATTTTTCTAATAAAAATATTTATATATCAATATTATGTCATATGTTAAATAACTTAGTTGCGTTTATAATGATTATAATATAGGAGGTTTATATGATAAGAGTTAATGATAAAGAATTAAATTTAAATATATTTACCAAATTTAAAGATGATTGGGCACTTTTAACTGCTGGTGATTTTAATAATAAAAATTCAATGACAGTATCTTGGGGATTTATGGGTACTTTATGGGGTAAAAATGTTATATGTGTATTTGTACGTCCTACAAGATATACATATCATTTAATGGAAGAAAATGAACGTTTTACTTTAAGTTTTATGCCAAAAAAATATAAAAAAGAAATGACTTTTATGGGTACAAAATCTGGCTTAGACATAGATAAGTATAAAGAAACTGGACTTATACCTGTATATGATAATGATTCATTTGTATCTTATATAAAAGATGCTGATATTGTATTTAAATGTAGAACTTTATATAGTGATTTATTTAAAAAAGAAAATTTTAAAGATATTGATTTGTTTAAACATTATAAAGAAGATATGACTGACTTACATAAATTTTATATAGCTGAGGTTACTTCAATTTTAAGGAAAGAAGATTATGAGATTTAGTTATTGCCCACATTGTGGTTTGAAACTTAATAAAAAAGTTATTGGTGATGAAGGTGAAGTTCCTTATTGTGATAGTTGCCATACCCCATTATTTAACATAATGACACCATGTACAATTATGTTATGTTTTATTAATGATAAAATTGTACTTGCACATGACAATAATCATAAAGATAAATATGTTTTACTTGCAGGATATACAAAATTGGGTGAAACACTTGAAGAGTGTGCAAAAAGAGAAGTTAAAGAAGAAATTGGACTTGATACAATAAAGATTAAATATATTTCTTCATATTACCAAGAATCACGTGAAAATTTGATGGCTGGTTTTGTTCTTGAATTAAAAGAAGATAATATTGAATTATCTAAAGAACTTTTAGATTATAAACTAGTAAGTATAAATGAAGCTTTAGATTTACTTCAAAATTCTAAAATAGCTTATAAATTATTAAATGATTATTTAAAAACTATTTAAAAAAAGGATGGTGTATAACATGTTGAATTCTTATTTGGAATTTAAGAATTTCTTAGATAGAGAAATTATAAAATTAGATAAAAAACCTAAATTATTACTTCATACTTGTTGTGCACCATGTTCAAGTTATACAATAAGTTTATTAATTAAATATTTTGATATAACAATATTTTATTCAAACGATAATATTTCGCCATTTGAAGAATATGAAAAAAGACTAAATGAACAAATTAGATTTGCATCAAAATTTGGAATAGATGTAATATATGATAAGTATAACTATAATGATTATTTAGAATGTATAAAGGGTAAGGAAGAATTAGGTGAAAAAAGTATTAGATGTTATGAATGCTATAAACTAAGGCTTGAAAAGACTGTGAAAAAAGCTTTAGAACTTAATTTTGATTATTTTACAACATCACTTTCTATTTCTCCATATAAAGTATCAAGATGGATTAATGAAATAGGTTATATTTTAGAAGAACAATATAACGTTAAATACTTATATTCTGATTTTAAAAAAGAAGAAGGTTATAAAAAAAGTATAGTTTTGTCAAAAGAATATGATCTATATAGACAAGATTATTGTGGTTGTGAATTTTCAAAACGTGAAAAGGAAGTGATAAAATGTCAAAAGGATTAGTTTTATGTGGTGGTGGCTCTAAAGGCTCTTATGAAATGGGAGCTTGGCAAGCTTTAAAAGAATTAGACATTTCTTTTGATATTGTAACAGGTACTTCTATAGGATGTTTGAACGCTGCTATGTATTGTCAAGGTGATTTTGAACGCTGTAAAGAGCTTTGGGATAAAATTGAAGTTGGAATGATAATGGAATCAGGATTTAATTTAGATAATAATGGCATTAAAAATAATTTGAAATCTAAAAAAGATTTAGTACCATTTTTCTCTAAATATATATCAAATATGGGAACTGATATAAAACCCTTTTTAAAGCTAATGGATGAATATATTTTTGAAGATAAGATTATTAATTCTAAAATAAAGTTTGGTATTTGTACAGCAAAATTTCCACAAATGAAAGGCTGTGAAGTTCTTGCTAATACTCTTCCTAAAGATGAAATTAAAAAGTATATTTTAGCATCAGCTTCATGTTTTCCGATATTTCCTGTATGTAAAATTAATAATGTATCTTATGTAGATGGTGGGTATTATGATAACTTACCAATAAATTTTGCAATAAATTTAGGCGCTTTAGATTTGGTTGTAATCGATTTGAATCCTAATATTACTCATAAAGAATTTATTAATAAACCCTATATTAAATATATTCATCCTACAAGAAGTTTAGGTTCTTTTATTTTATTTGATAGAAGAGTAATTGAAAATAATATGCGTCTAGGGTATTTAGATACGATGAAAGCATATTCAAAATATGATGGTTATCTATATACTTTTTATAAAAATGAAGAACAAATAAAAGGACTTAGAGATTATGTAATGTCTTTAGCTTCATATTGTGCAACTAGTCGTAGATTAGGTTATAAAACATTAATAAAACCAGAATCGGAAGGAGATATCTTCCAAATACTTGAAAAATATACTGATTTTAAGCCTTTAAGTGATTATGAATATTTTTTAAGAAGTTTAGAAGAACTTGCTAATTTATTTAATCTGGATTATTTACATATTTATGATATTAAAGAAATGATTTCTATATTATTAGACTCATTACTAGAAGTAGAACTTGTAGAGGATTTACTTGATGGTTATGATATTTTAAAACTTAACAAGAAAAGAGAATTATTACTTAAAATTGATAATAAATTATTACTTAGGTATTTATCAAATAAATTATTTGGTAATATAGAAATATCTGAAGAATTTATGCTTAATTTATTAATTACTAAACCAATTGTATTTATAGGTACTATTTTAATTAAAGCTATGATGAATTATTTAGGAGATTTTATTTAATGAATAATACTAAAATTATTAATTTAAATCTAGATTTAAATAAAAGATTAATATTTATATCAGATATTCATGGAAATTTAAAATTATTTAAAGATTTATTAAATAAATTAAGCTTTAATGAAAATGATTATTTGTTTATATTAGGAGATATCATTGAAAAGAGTTATGATAATTTATCAATACTAGATTATATGATGGAACTTAATTTAAAAGATAATGTTTTTATACTTTGTGGGAATTGTGATAATGTGCTTTCTTATATGATAAGTAATGTTGATGATGGTTTACTAAAATATTATGCAATGAAAAAGAAAAATACTATTTTACTTGATTTTGCAAGAGGAGAAAATGTTACAATTAATAATAATTCTAATATGGAAGAATTATGTAAAATGTTTTATTTGAAATATAAAAAATATTATAATTTTGTATTAAATTTACCTCATATATATAATATTAATAATAAAATATATGCAGTTCATGGTGGTATTAATGATATAGACAATATATCGCAAAATCCTCTAGATATAATGAAAAATGATAACTTTTATTTAGAATCTAATGAATCTAAAATAATTCAAATAGTAGGACACTTTCCTGTAATTAATTATGATTGTAAAATACCTGCATTAAATCCTATAATTGATTTAAATAAGAATATTATATCTATCGATGGTGGTGTTAGTGTTGTACCTTGGTATCAACTAAATGCACTAATTATTGATAATTTAAAGGACTTTAATATCTTTTATGAATATATAGATGATTTTAAATTAGTTAAAGTTATATCTGATTTTAATTCTTCATCCATTAATACAAATTTATTAAATATTACTCATAAAGAAGTTAAAGTAGATATTAAAGATGAGGATGAAGATTTTTATATCGCATATTATAATAATATTAAATTATATATATTAAAAGAATGCTTACTTAAGGATAATTATGTTTTTAATGCATTTAATTATTTTCATAGTTTAATAAAAAATGAATTAGTTAGTTTGGTTTATAAAGGTAAAAATTTATCTATTATTAAAAAGAACGGAATTATTGGTTTATGTTATTCTAAATATTTAGGTGATTATTATGAAGGATAGTATTAAAAGCTTAAGAAATGATTTTATAATGAAGTTAATTATATCTATAATAATATCTTCTTTAATAGGTATAGTATTATTAATTTTTGGTATTAAATATAATAATATTTTACTTTATTTATGTTTTGTACTTTCTTATTTAATTATATTTCCGTTATTGTTTTTATTACTTAATAAAAATTATAATTATAAGAAAGAATTAATAATAAATAATAATGTAAATGATATAATTAAAGATTTAAAATTAGATTATTCATATTATAAAGAAGTAGATGATGATTTTATTAAAGAATTAAAGCTAGAAGATATATCTTCTTATTTTAAAGTTTCTAATGTACTTACTTATTGTCTAGATGATAAATATTTAGAATCTTTCATAATAAGTTATGCATCTTTTAATAAGAAAAAGTATATAGGAAGGATAATTCATATTAAGAATTTAAATATAAATATTGATTTATCATTTTATGATTATGATATTAAAAAAGTTAAAAATTATAAAAATGAAGTATTTATATTAATATCAAAAGAACAAAAGAATAAAAATAAAGTATTTTCTTGGAATCCTTTAGATTATAAAGACGAAATTAAATATTATAATAAATTAAAAGAAGATATTGATTTTATTTATAATATAACAAAATAGGTATAGTTTAATCGCTATACCTATTTAATATTTATTTAATTATATTAGCTGCTTTAAAACAACGTTTCACTTTAGATTCTGATTTTCTGAAAATAATATTATTTTCTTCTAAAAATTCATTAAATATTTTGAATCCTTCATCTTTATTTTCAACTTCGTATTCTATTTCATAATCAGTGATATTTGAATATATTGATTTGTCAAAGAATAATTTACCACCTTTATATTCAAATGACACTCTATAAGTCTTTAATGAGGCTATATTATATATAGTATCACTTATATTGGCATAATGTCCTGGCATACCATCATTTAAATAATTTATGGCTTCGGTGTGTTTTAGGTAATAATGACGCTCAATATTATTATCGTCTTCATCTTTTTGTTTTAATGTTATTTTGTATTGTAAACCTTTTTGTCTGATTCTTACCATAACATTATTATTAGTCAGTAATAAATTTTTAGTATCAAAATAATAATTAGTTTGTTCCTTAATAGAAGAGATGTCTATATTATATTTTTTTAATAATTTTTCATATTCTAAAGCATTTATCTGACATTTAAATTCTATTTCTAAATTAATTTTATCTGGCATAAAAATCTTTCCTTTCTTTGGTTTTATTATCTAATATTTATAGAAAAAAATCAAGATATATGCTACAATTATATCAAAATAAAAGGAATTGATAATATGAGTTATGTAATTATTGCAAAAGATGATGAAAAATCTTATAAAATTAAAGAAATTTTAAAAGAAAAAATAACAGATATTTATGATGAAAAAACTCCTACAAAAATTATTAGTGTAGGAGGAGATGGTACATTCTTAAAATCTATTCATAAATATGATTATATTTTAGATGAGGCAGTGTTCTTTATTTTAAATACAGGTCATTTAGGATATTTTTCTAATTTTGATGAATCATCACTTGATGAACTTATTCGTCAAGTTAATCAAGATGATTATAGATGTAGTGATTTTTCGTTACTAAAATATAAGATAAATACTTCAAAAGATACAATTGAAGGTATAGCTTTAAATGAAGTAACTATTATCAATCCAACTCGTACATTAATGCTTGATGTATTCTTAGATAACACATTACTAGAACATTTTAGAGGTACTGGTATATGTGTATCAACACCTGCAGGTTCTACAGCCTATAATAAATCTTTAGGTGGAGCTGTAGTTGATGGCGGACTTGAAGCATTTCAAGTTACTGAAATTGCAAGTATTAATTCTAAAATATATCATACCCTATCTTCTCCTTTAATTTTATCTAAAAATCATGAAGTTGAATTTAAAGCAGGATGTTCATCTACTATTTGGATTACTGTTGACTCTAAAAGTATTAATATTGAAGATTTTATATCTATTGATTTAACTTTATCTGATAAGAAAATTAAATATGCAAGAAATGGTAAAACATTTATTAAAAGACTTGTTGAAAACTTTATTTAAGATTTATGATCTATAATTTTATCTATAATCCCAAAGGCAAGGGCTTCATCACTATCCATGAAGCAGTCCCTTTGGGATTTTTCTTCGATTAATTCAACAGTATTTCCTGATTTCTTAGCTAAAATGGTATATAATTTCTTCTTAATTCTTGTAAGTCTTTCTGAATAAATTTTAACATCTAGTTCAGTGCCATTAAACCCACCACTTGGTTGGTGAATCATAATTTCACTATTTTCTAATGCATATCTCATCTTAGATTCTCCACAAGCTAGTATTACAGCTGCCATTGACATAGCACATCCTAGACAAATGGTTTCAACACAAGATGAAATAAAACTCATAGTATCTATGATTTGCATTCCGGCTGTAACACTACCTCCACCAGAATTTATGTACAAACTTATTTTATCATTTGATATAGAATCAAGATAAAGTAAAGAAGCAACTACAATTGATGCACTTTCATCTGTTATTTCTCCTGTAAGCATAATAATTCTATCATTTAATAATCTTGAGAAGATATCATATCCTCTTTCATTTTTTGAATCTACTACATATGGTATATAATTCATTTTTATCATCCTTTCATTTTAAAAGTATAAATATTTAAATTAAAATAATTTGTCAAACTTTGATATATTAAGAATATATAGTTATAATTTTTAAATAAATGATTAATTATTCTCAAAATGCGAATAATATGTAATAAACTTATTGCTAAAATTTTAAAAAGTGGTAAAATAAGAGTTGATGAAAAATCAAATTTTTTAGGAGGATTTTATAATATGGTTAAAGTTGCTATTAACGGTTTTGGACGTATTGGACGTCTTGCATTCAGACAAATGTTTGGTGCTGAAGGATATGAAGTTGTTGCTATAAACGACTTAACTAGTCCAAAAATGTTAGCTCATTTATTAAAATATGATACAGCTCAAGGTAGATATGTTGAAGTTGGTCATGAAAATGATGTAACTGCTGATGATGAAGCAGGTACAATTACTGTAAAAGGTAAGACTATTAGAATCTATGCTGAAAAGGACGCAATCAACTGCCCTTGGAAAGAACTTGATGTAGATGTAGTACTTGAATGTACTGGTTTCTATACAGATGTTGCAGATGCTAATAAGCACATCTTAGCTGGTGCTAAGAAGGTTGTTATTTCTGCTCCAGCTGCTTGCAAGAAGGACCCAGAAAACTTCTCTATGCCTAAGACAGTTGTTTATAATGTTAACCACAACATTTTAGAAGATGGAGATAAGATTATTTCTGCAGCTTCTTGTACAACTAATTGTTTAGCTCCTATGGCTAAGGCTTTAAATGATTACGCACCTATTCAAAGTGGTATTATGACTACAATCCACGCTTATACAGGAGACCAAATGATTCTTGATGGTCCTCAACGTAAGGGTGATTTAAGAAGAAGCCGTGCTGGTGCTGTAAATATTGTACCTAACTCAACTGGTGCAGCTAAGGCTATTGGTTTAGTTATTCCTGAACTTAAAGGTAAATTAATTGGTGCAGCTCAACGTGTTCCAGTTCCTACTGGTTCAACTACAATCTTAATTGCAGTTGTTAAGGGTAAGGATATTACTGTTGATAGCGTTAATGCTGCAATGAAGGCTGCTTCAGATCCTGAAACATATGGATATAATACAGATCCAATCGTATCTTCTGATATCATTGGTATGCGTTTTGGCTCATTATTTGATGCAACTCAAACAATGGTTTCTCAAATTGATGAAGATACTTATCAAGTAGAAGTAGTTTCTTGGTATGATAATGAAAATTCATACACTAGTCAAATGGTTAGAACTATTAAATATTTTGCTGAAAACGTTAAGTAAGATTTTTAGGCTCAACAATTATGTTGGGTCTTTTTTTATTGTATAAGAATTTAACATTTTAAGATTATTTTCATATTATATTTATGAGGTGTATTAATGTATCAAAACTATGGTTTTGAAAGATATATAAATAGAAGAGAGCTTCAAGATACGACTAAGTATATTGTACAAAAAGGTGATTCATTATATGAAATTGCAAAAAAATATAATGTTTCAGTAAATGATATAATATCTTTGAATAATTTAGCTTCATCTATGATATATCCTAACCAAATTTTATTTATTCCAAATAAAAGCACGCAATCTAAAACCACTTTAAAAACTTTACTTCAAACTAATGGTTATAATACTGATAATTTTTCTGATGAAATTTTAAAAATAGAAGTAATTGATGGTCAAATATTAAAGTCATCTGATAAATATTATACAGTTTTAAGTACTGACACTTTAGATACTATTTTATCTAAAACAGGTCTAAGTCCTTACGAATTGTTAAATTTAAATAAAGATAATTGGTTTTTAACTGGAAATAAAATAATTATTAAGTAAGCCTTTGGGCTTTTTTTAGTATTTTAAAAATGTTATAATTACACTAGAATTTTAAGAAAATGGTGATTATATGACAAATGTAAAAATAATAGGTGCTGGTCTTGCAGGTTGTGAAGCAGCATATTATCTTTCTAAAAAAGGTTATAATGTTAAACTTTATGAAATGCGTCCTAAAAAGATGACTCCTGCTCATAAAACTGATAAATTTGGAGAACTTGTATGCTCAAATTCATTAAGAGCTGATTCACTTGAAAATGCAGTTGGTATTATGAAACGTGAAATGGAAATGCTTGATTCTTTAATAATTAAACAAGCCAGACTTCATAAGGTAGAAGCTGGGGGAGCACTAGCAGTTGATAGAGAAGGGTTCTCACAAGGTATAACTGATGTTATTAAATCAATTCCAAACATTGAAATTATATACGATGAAGTAACTGAAATTGACCCAAATATACCAACTATAATTGCTACTGGTCCATTAACTGCAGATAAACTAGCTGATAATATAATTAATATGTTTGAAAGTGATAACTTCCATTTTTATGACGCAGCTGCGCCTATTGTTTTATCTGACACTTTAGATTATTCAAAAGTTTATCTAAAATCAAGATATGATAAAGGAGAAGCTTCTTATTTAAACTGCCCAATGACTAAAGAAGAATTTGAAGCTTTCTATAATGAACTTATAAATGCAGAAGGTGTTGTACCTCATGAATTTGAAGATATACCTGACGGTACTGATAAAAAAATAAAAGATGAGGTAAAAGTATTTGAAGGGTGTATGCCTGTAGAAATTATGGCTAAACGTGGTCCTCAAACATTACTTTTTGGTCCTTTAAAACCAGTAGGACTTGAAAAACCTGATGGTACACTTCCTTATGCAGTTGTCCAATTAAGACAAGATGACGCAGCTAAGACTATGTATAACTTAGTAGGATTTCAAACGCATTTAAAATGGGGTGAACAAAAACGAGTATTTTCAATGATTCCAGGTCTTGAAAATGCAACTTTTACTAAATATGGGGTTATGCATAGAAATTCATTTATAAACGCACCGAAACTATTAAATCCTACTTATCAAACAAAGAAATATCCAAATATTTTCTTTGCGGGACAACTATCTGGTGTAGAAGGATATGTTGAGTCAGCCGCGTCTGGAATAGTCGCCGCAATTAATATGGATTTATATTTGCAAGGTAAAGAATTATTTGAATTTTCAAGAAAAACTTCTATCGGTGCAATGGCATATTATATTTGCAATGCAAATCCTAAAGGCTTTGAACCTATGAATGCGAATTTTGGTATTATGGCAGATATAGAATTTAAACATAAGAAAAAAGAAAGAAAATCTTTATATGGTAAGATTGCGATTGAAGAAATGGAAAAAGAGGTTAAGGTTTTAAATGACAGATGATGAAGCATTAATGAATTTTATAGATTATTTAACATCTGTAAAAAACTATAGTGAAAATACTATAATAAGTTATAAAAATGATATTTTAGAATTTAAAGATTTTATTATAAAAAAGAAGATGGCTCCATCACTTGTTAAAATAATAAACCCACTTCCAGCTAAACATTATTTAGTATATATGAATCAATTAAAGTATTCACCTACTACTATTAATAGGCATTTATCTAGTTTAAGAACTTTTTATGATTTTTTAATGAAAAGAAAAGTAGTTAATAAGAATATATTTGAAGATATAGAATCATTAAAGAAACCAAAAAGATTACCAGAAGTATTAAAGAATAAAGAAATAATGGATATGTTAAATTCTATTGATAGAAAAACTCCTATGGGTCTTAGAAACTATATAATTGTGTCTATTTTATATGGATGTGGACTAAGAGTTTCAGAACTTTGCTCTCTTGAAATTTCTAATTTAGATTTTTCTAATGAAACAATTATAGTTCATGGAAAAGGTGATAAAGATAGAATTGTAATTATGTATGATGAACTTAAAGAAATTTTACTTAAATATATTTCTTTTGAAAGACTTGAACTTTTAAAGAAAGGAAATAATATTGAAAGTAGAAAATTATTTATTAATAATCATGGTAATGATCTTACAGTAAGAGGTGTAAGAGTTATTCTTAATTCTATTATTGAAAAAATGGGTGAAACTTATAAAATAACACCACATATGTTACGTCATAGTTTCGCAACTACATTGCTAGATAATGGCGCAGATTTAAGAAGTGTACAAGAATTACTTGGACATTCTAATTTATCAACCACTCAAATTTATACACATGTAAGTGTTGAAAAAATGAAAAGTGAGTATATGGCATGCCATCCTAGAGCAAAAAAGAATAATACTAAAAATTAATTCTTTAAAATAATTTATAAGTATGCTATAATACTTTTCGTAATTTGTTAAGAAAGGACGATTTTTATGAAAAAAAGATTTTTACTAGTAGCTGGTTTATTTACTTTATTTGCAGTTACATCTTGTTCATCTAAAGATGATGAAAAAACTGTAGATAATGAAGACTTATATACTGATATAGCAAAAGAATGGACATTAAAAGATGGATATGAAGGAGATAGTGCAAACGTTGATTTGATATATGGAAATGATATTATCAATACTGAAAATGAAGTAAGTGGTGCACATATTACTTTATCTTTACCATTAGCGGATTCTTATGATGAATTAATTCGTACACATCAAGTAAATTTATCTAAAAATGATACTAGGTCTGGAAAAATTTCAACGACTTATGGAGTTATGAATTCTACAATTTTAACTTATAAGTCTAATATTGCAAATGCTATATCTACTCATAAAGATGAAATTTCTTCTAAAATTTCAATTTTTGATGCAGAAGTTCAAGAAGAATTTTCAAAAACTTATAATGTAGATGAAAAGAAAGAAGGACAAGTAGTATATTCTGCATATATTCCTGCGCTTTTTAAATATTATTCTGATACAACTACTTTATCACTATTATCATTTGTATTTATACCTGTTAAAACAATAGTAGGGTATGATAATGAATTAAGTTCAAATTCTTTTGCGAATTCTACAATAGGTAAGGTTATTTATTGGAATGTAGATTCATCTAATGTGATTGTTGATATTTCAAAAGAATAGTAATTTAAATAAAAAATTCACTTTGTTAATAAGTTTTTTTAAAAAAATAAATCGAAATTAAAAAAAGATAACGACATCGTTATCTTTTTTGACATTCTTTGCAATAACCATAAAGTTCAATATTATGATTATCTAGTAAAAATCCTGTTTTATTTAATATATCAGATGTGATTTGTTTATATGGGCATTCTTCTAAGTAAATCTTTTTATTACAATTAATACATATAAGTACATGTTGATGTTCTTTCTTCGCATAAGAATATAAAGCTTTACCATCTGGTCTAATTTCTTTTAAAACTATACCTATATCACAAAAAGTATGTAGAGTTCTATATACAGTAGATAAATTAGTTTCGCCTATATCAAATAATAAAAAGGCTTCCTCAGCAGTAATAGGATCTTTACTATTTTTAATTATATCTAAAAGTTTTCCTCTAGCTTTAGTATTTTTAATTCCAAAATTACTTAAATCCATAAAATTCACCTCTTGACTAATCCATTATAATACATTATAATCGAAAATGCAAATGCAAATCATTTGCATTAGGAGGTTTATATGAAAAAAATCTTAACTATGCTTGCACTATTAATATTAATTCTTACTACATCTTGTAGTTCAAGTTCGAATAAAAATACAATTGTATGCTCGAATTTTCCTGCAACTGACTTTACAAGAAGAATAGTAGGTTCTAAATATGAAGTTAAAACTTTTATACCAACGGGGCAAGATGCTCACTCTTATGAACCAACAGCCTCTAAAGTTGCAGAAATATATGACTGTATTTTATATGTTGAAATAGGTCTAAATCTAGAAGTATATTCAAATTCTTTACCTAATGAAATAAAATTAAAAACTTTAACTTTATCAAATGATATTGAATTATTATATTCACATCATGGACATAATCATTCTGGTAATGAAAAAGATGAAGAAGAACTAACAGTAAATCCTCATATTTGGTTATCAATTAAAAACTCTATTATAATGCTTGAGACTATTAAAAATAAAATGATTGAAATAGATTCTAAAAATGCCTCATATTATGAAAATAACTATAATAAGAATAAAATCTTATTTGAAGCTTTAGATGAAAAATATACTACTGAACTTTCTAACATTTCAACTAAATATATTGCAACAACTCATGAAGCATTTGGATATTTATGCCGTGATTATGATTTAGAAGAAATTTCTATACTAGGAATATCTAACGCTAGTACACCTACTGCTACAGAACTTAAAAATATAGAAGAAAAGTTAACAACTTTAAATATTAAAGTTATCTTTGGCGAAGAACTTGGAGGTAATGCTTTTGTAAGTACTATAGCGTCTAATTTAGGTATAAAAGAAGATACTTTAAATACTTTAGAAGGACTTAATGATGATACTTTAAATGATGATTATCTAACTTTAATGTCATCTAATTTATTAAAATTAAAGGAGGCACTTTCTTAATGGAAGATGAAATTTTTTTAAGTTTAAAAGATGTATCTTTTGGATATAACGAAGAAGATGTACTTGAAAATATTAATTTGGATATTAAAAAAGGCGAGTTTATAGGGATAGTAGGGTTAAATGGTTCGGGTAAATCTACTCTTTTAAAATTAATTTTAGGAGTAAATAAACCTACAAATGGTACTGTTGTATTAAAAGATGGTATCAAAATGGGGTATGTAAATCAAACAACTTCAACAGAAGAAGGTGGATTTCCAGCAACTATTTATGAAGTTGTATCTTTAGGACTTTGTAAAAAACCTTTTTCAAGGATTAAAAAAGAAGAACGTGAACTTGTTTTAAAAACGCTTGAAATATTCAATCTAAGATCTTTAAAAGATAAATCAACATCTACCCTATCAGGCGGTCAAGCTCAAAAGGTTAAAATAGCTAAAGTATTGGTTTCTAATCCTGATATTATAGTACTTGATGAACCAACTGCTGGTATTGATTTAGAATCTGAAGAAATGTTAATTGAAATGATTAATCACTTACATGCAATGAAAAAAACGATTATTTTTGTATCACATAATCCGGATAATCTATCTAAATGTGATAAGATATATCATGTTAAAGATAAGGGGGTATTTTTAAATGCTTAATTTATCTTTTATGAGAAATGCTTTTTTAGTAGGTATTATGCTAAGTTTAATTATACCACTTGTTGGTCAAACATCTGTACTTAAAAGATTATCAACAAAAGGAGATGCACTGTCTCATACAGCTTTACTTGGTGTAGCTATAGGTTTACTTTGTAGTGCAAATCCTTTAGTAGTTGCGATTATAGCTTGTATTATTGCTTCACTTATAATTGAATTTATAAGGAAGAAATTTAATAAATATTGTGAAATATCAGTTGCGATTGTAATGTCTTCATCTATTGCACTTGCGGCTATAATATCTAATTTTACTACTGGTACATCATTTGATTCATACTTATTTGGTTCTATTTTACTTACTAGTACTACTGAAATAATATTAACTATAATATTTTTTATAATTACTATAGTATTTTATATTGGTTTTTATCATCAAATTATGTATATTTCATATAATGAAACTCAAGCTAGACTTGATGGAATAAATGTTAATATGATAAATACTATTGAAACTATTCTAACTGCCATAATTATTGCTATATCTTCTAAAATAATAGGTGCTTTAATGGTATCTGCATTAATGGTTATACCTTATGCAGCTAGTATGCAACTAACTAAAAGTTATAAAAAAGGAATGTTTATATCTATGATTATTTCTTTAATCTCTATGATATTAGGCCTAACTTTAAGTTTTTACTTAGATTTTCAACCTGGTGGAACTATTGTAGTTATAGCTGTTTTATTATTAATTTTTAGTATGATAATAAATAAAGTGTTTAAATTAAATAATTAAAACACATCTAGACATCCGTAATGTCTAGATTTTTAACTACTTTAGTTGTATAATTAAATAAAATGAGGATGTGTTAATGTGATTAAATGTGGTATTGATATAGGTGGAACTAATACTAAAATTGGTTTCTTTGAAAATGATAAAAAAATAGATTATATATCATTTAAAACACCCAAACTTAAAAAGGATATTATACCTAAAATAGTTAGAAGTATTAAAAATAGATATGATTTGAATAATATATTAGGATATAGTGTTGCACTTCCTGGTTCACTTACAAATGATGTGGTTACATTTGCACCAAATACTGATATTGTTGGTTTGAATTTTTATGAAGAGTTAAAGAAAGAATTAAATAATCCAAATATTATTGTAGATAATGATGGTAATATTCAAGCACTTGCAGAAGCACATGCTTGTAAGTTACAAGATTTAATATTAATTACAATTGGTACTGGTCTTGGTGGAGGAATAATACTTGATGGCAAATTAGTTAATAAAAACGGATTTGCAGGAGAAATAGGTCATATTAAAGTAAGTTTAAATAGATATTCAAGAGTATGTGGATGTGGAAAAATCGGTTGTGCTGAGGCTTATGTATCTTGTAGAGCTATAGTTAAAGATTATAATGAGAAAATGAATACAAATATAAATTCAAAAGAATTATTTCACCTTGCATATAATAAAGAACCATTAGCTTTAAAATGTGTTAATGATTGTGCAAGAAAACTTGCAATATTAATTGCTGATTTAACAACTACTTTAGGAATAAAAGAAATTCATATTGCGGGTGGACTTTCTAATGCAGGAGAGTTTTTCTTAAGGCGTGTAAGATATTATTACCCTTATTATTGTCTACCTAACTTAGAAGACGTTAATATCATAAGAGCGAAACTTAGATATGAT
Source organism: uncultured Clostridium sp. (assembly GCA_964524125.1). Classification (GTDB taxonomy): domain Bacteria; phylum Bacillota_I; class Bacilli_A; order Acholeplasmatales; family Anaeroplasmataceae; genus CAG-307. The sequence goes on along the minus strand of CAZGBY010000003.1, from coordinate 27,936 downwards.
ACCGGTATTTGGGCTGGAAATTATTTGATAAAAGATTAAGGAGAAAAATATGCTGAAAGTTACAGGAATTTCAAAAAAATATAAAGACGCATCAAAAAATGCAATTGAAGATATTAATCTAACAATAGAAGATGGTGATATCTATGGATTTATAGGACCTAATGGTGCAGGTAAAAGTACAACTATTAAATGCATAGTTGGTATTCATTCTTTTGACAGTGGTGAAATATTACTTGATGATATTTCACTTAAAAATGATCCACTTAAATTTAAAAGTATGATCTCATATGTAGCTGATAATCCAGAGTTATATGATTTTTTAACCGGATTTGAATATATAAAATTTATTTGTAACGTTTATAAAACAAAAATAACTAAAGAAGAAATAATTGAAAAATATGCAAATAAATTTGGTATGGCATCTCATCTAGATGAAGCTATTAAATCTTATTCTCATGGTATGAAACAAAAAATAGCTATTATTGCAAGTTTAGCACATAATCCTAAATTATTAATATTAGATGAACCTTTTGTTGGACTTGATCCTAAAGCTGCATATGACTTAAAAGAAATAATTAAAGAATTATGTAATGAAGGTTTAAGTGTATTCTTTTCAAGTCATGTACTTGAAGTGGTTGAAAAGTTTTGTAACAAAATAGCTATTATTAAAGATGGTCATATTATAGCAAGTGGACTTACAGAAGATATTAAGGGCGAAAGTTCACTTGAAGAGATATTCTTAGATTTATATAATGAATAATTTTAAATTACTTGTTATAAATTACTTAAAAGACGCCCTTAATTTTGGTGATTTAAAAAAGAATAAAACTAAAAGAAATAGTTTTATATTAACTATATTAGGATTTGGTATTTTATTTTTAGCAATATCATTCTTTTGTAACTATAGTTTTATTTATTCAATTAAAGAACAAGGTGGAAATGTTAAAGATGTTATAATACTTGTTTGTGCATATACATCTATGCTTAATTTTTCTACTTGTTTGTTTAGGTCTAAAGGACTTGCTAAATCTAAAGATTATGATTTATTAAAAAGTATGCCCATTACAAATAAAGAAATAGTATCATCAAAGATATTTGGGCTTTATTTAGTAGAAATTATATATTCGATAATTATTTTAATACCTTGTGGTATTTTAGTATCAATTACTTTATCAAATTTTATTTATTTTGTTATATGTTTAATCTTATCTTTATTTATTTCGATATTTCCTATATTACTTTCAACACTTATTAGTGCACTTATAACTTTTATAGCAGATGGAAGAAGATTTTCTGCAATTATAAATATAGTCGTATATATTGTGTTTTTTGTACTTATATTTTTAATTTCTTTTTCAGCATCTTCTAATTTGTTAACTCAATATATTGATAAATTTAAATATATTAATCCATCTTTAATATTTGTATCTAAGTTCTTAGATGGTAAATATATAAATATTTTATATTTTTTCTTATTAAATATTACAATGATTATAATAACTATCATTATAATGGCTTTTATTTATGATAAATCATATAATATAGAAAATCATATTGTTGTTAAAAAGAAGATGAAAATTAAAAACCATTCTTATTTTAGAACAATGATTAATATGGAATTTAAAAAAATATTTAATAATAAAACTTATTTAATTAATAGTTTATCAGGTGGAATAGCATCTGTAGTATGTATACTAGGTTTATTAATTACGTTTTCTCAAGATAAAGAATCATTTGAAGTGATTAAAAATTATGTATATATGTTTACATTTATACCAATGTTATTTTCTGGTATTTCACTACCTGCTTCATCATCTATTTCTATAGAAGGTGCTAATATTTATAATTTAAAAGCTTTACCTATTAAAGGTAAAGATATATTAAATGTTAAATTGTTAGTTTCATTTATAACTACATTATGTTTTAATTTAGTATCGTGTTTAATATTAAGTATTGGATTTAAATTAACTATTCTTGATTGTACAATTGTATTTTTAATTAATATTTTATATTTATTTTTTAATAATTTATTTGCATTATTTATAAATACTAAGTACTATAAATTACATTGGACTGAAGAAAGAGAAGTATGTAAGAATTCAGCAAGTGTAAATATTACAACATTACTTTCTTTTGTATTTGATATGGTTATTTCGATATCTTTTATATCAATCACTTTGTATATTAATAAAATATTAGGTTTTATTTTAGTATTATTGCTTATTTTAATTCCAGCTGTTTGTATATATTATTATTTAATTAAAAATAGCGATGAAATTATTAATAAAATAGAATGATTTAATATTATACGAGAAGAATTTGTTTGTTATTTGGTATATTATATAATGTAAATAATAATGCTTATAATTGTTTCTATATGATTAAAAAACTTAAAGCAAGGAGGAAAAATATGGTAAAAAAAATCAAAAATATTATTTTATTAATGATAACTTTATTAGGATTTTCTAGTTGTTCATATGCCACTACAAATAGTAGCACTTTAGAGGAAAAAACAGTAGTTTTAACAGTTAAATATGATTATGGATTTCATATAAAAGATAAGGTTGCTATTTTATTAAATGACTCTACTGTATGGTTTAATCCTAAAGATTACAATATAAATACTCTTGTTGCAGGAGATGAACTGATAATTAAATATACAGGTGAATTTATGGTTCAAGAGACTTATCCTTCACAAGTGGTAACAAGTAAATTAACTATTCAATCAATCGAAGTTATAGAGGCTAATATTATAGAATTTAGAGTTTCTGGCAGTGATGATATATCTTTAGTTTCTCTAGATCCTAAATATACTAATTATACTCTATCTAATGTTGGATATGTAGTAGATCAAGAATTTTTATTTAAAAAATATGAAGAATATCCTGAAGATACAATTCTTTATGGTAGTGTAGCAAAATCTTCTGATTCAATAGAAATATCTTGTTTATATGACTATAATCCAAGAGAAAATTAGGATTTAAGAATGATACTTTAATTTATAAGATATTTAAAATGTATATTAATTATATAAAAAAAGGAAATTAGTTTAGATGCTAATTTTCTTTTTTAGTACTACTAATATTCTTTCATCTTCATCGTGTATATCATCGTTAAAATCACCTGATAAATTTATTATTTCAAATTTATTTAAATCAATAAAATCATTTATGTCATAATAATATTCATTATAAACTTCATGTATATTTTCATCTGAAGTAATATTAATATCATGAACCAATATATTAGGTTCTTTTAATTTGATTTTCCAATTATATGAAAAATCATCAAATTCTTCACTAATATCAGTATTATTCATTTCGTAATATTTAGATTTAGAAAAAACATCAAAAATAAATAAACCATTATCATTTAAATGATTATAAACACAATCCATCATATTTTTAACATCATCAAGCGTTTGTAAATGATTAACAGAGTCAAAATAACAAGTTATACAATCATATTTTTTATCTAGATTAAAATTAGTCATATCGCAAACATATAAATCATTTAAAATATGATAAGCTTTAAATTTATCATTTGCAAGTGAAATCATTTCACTTGAAAGATCAAGCCCATCAACGCTATATCCTTCAACTGAAAGTAATGACGCTAATGTACCAGACCCGCAAGCCAAATCTAGGATTGTTTTGTCTTTAGATACATATCGTTTTGTAAATTTCACCCATTCATTATAATCTATATATTCCATTATTTGATCAAAAAAGTATGAAAATCCTTTGTATTCATTCATTAAAATCACCAAATAAATCTTATCATATAAATTATCTATTTGCAATCATTAATAAATCTACATTGGCTAAATTCATTTTACTTAAAGAAGAAAGTATGGTAAAATAAAATCGTATTTTGAAAGGTGATTTTATATATGAGAATTAATGCCAATTTTGAATTTGTATCAAAAGAACAATTTGAAAAAGATTTTAATGATTCATTAAATATAGATGTAAATAATATTTATGAATCTTTAAAAAAACCACGTCGTGCAACTTTATCATCCGCAGGATATGATTTTTATAGTCCAATAGATTTTTCATTATTTCCAGGTGATACTATTAAAATACCTACAGGTATTAGATGTATGATGCCTTCTGATTATGTCCTTATGATATACCCAAGAAGTGGTTTAGGATTTAAGTATAGATTACAATTAAATAATACTGTAGGAGTAATAGATAGTGATTATTATAATGCTTTAAATGAAGGGCATATAATGATTAAAATTACAAATGATTCTAATGAAGGTAAAGTTTTAAATATTAAACAAGGTGAAGGTATTGCACAAGGTATTTTCCAACAATATGCAATTACAATTGATGATGAAGTTGAAGATGTAAGAATAGGTGGATTTGGGTCTACTACATCAAAAAATTAATTGTTAATATTTATATATTATGATATAATTGATTGAATTTTTAAATAAGTAAAAGGAGTTTTAGTATGTCTAAAGAATTAAAAGAATTATTATTTCCTAATGTGACATTAACAAGGGAAGATTTAATAAATAAATATCCAGTTCGCAAAAACTGTAATGTAGTTACAAGATTTGCACCATCACCAACAGGTTTTTTACATATTGGTGGAGTATATACATCTTTAATTAATAAAAAACTTGCAAGTCAAAATAATGGTGTGTTTTTCTTAAGACTTGAAGATACTGATAAAAAAAGAGAAGTGCCAGGAAGCAGAAAAATTATTACAAATATTTTTAAACATCTAGGTATTAAAATAGATGAAGGAGTTATATCTGAAGAAGATGAAGTCGGTTCATACGGACCTTATGTTCAATCTCAAAGAGTTGAAATCTATCATAGTCTTGCGGCTTATTTAGTTGAAAAAGGTCTAGCTTATCCTTGTTTTGCGACTGAAGAAGAACTTGAAGCTTTAAGAACTCGTCAAGAACAAGAGGGTAAAACTCCAGGATATTATAAAGAATATGCTATTTATAGAAATACACCTATTGATGAAGTTAAGAAATTAATTTCTGAAGGTAGAAGTTATGTATTAAGATTTAAAGTACCAAGTGATGCACCTGAAAGAGTTCAAATCACTGATTTAATTAAAGGTGACCTTGAAATGGATAACAACTTTAATGATTTTGTTTTACTTAAACAAGATGGAATTCCTACTTATCATTTTGCCCATGCATGTGATGATTATTTAATGCATACTACTCATGTTATAAGAGGAGATGAATGGATTTCTTCACTTCCTATTCATATTCAACTTTTTGATGCGCTTGGATTTAATCGTCCTTCATATGCTCATGTTGCGCCTATCATGAAACAAGAAGGTGAATCAAGAAGAAAATTATCTAAACGTAAAGACCCTGAATCTAATGCAGAATTCTATTTAGAAAAAGGTTACCCTATTAAATCATTATTTGTATATTTATATACATTAATTAATTCTAATTTTGAAGAGTGGTATTTACAAAATAAAGATAAGGATTTAAATGAATTCGAAATGACATTTGACTCTATGGCTAAATCTGGTGCTTTATATGATATTGAAAAATTAAATAATATCTCATCTGAAATAATTTATGATACAACTTTAGAAGATAATATAAAGAACTTACTTGAATGGTCAAAAGAATATAATCAAGATGATTTCAATAGATTTAATAATGATATTGAATTTGTAAAGAAAATATTATCTACTCAAGGACCAAATTCTCGTGAACATAGAAAAGATTTAAAGACTTATTCTGATTTTATGAATACATTTGGATTCTTATATGATGATTATTTTAATTTAATTTCTAAAGATGAAGTAACATCTTTTATGGAAAATGTACCTAAAGATAGAGTTCTTAAAGTTATAGATGCTTATATTGATTTTTTTAAGAATAAACCACAAGATAATACATTAAAAGATTTAGCAAAGAATTTAGGTTATACTGATAAGAAGAAGTTTACTAAAAATCCTGAATTATATGTAGGTTTATTTACTGAATTCTATCAAATATTAAATCTAGCATTATCTTCTAAGGTGAATTGTATTTCTGTTGATGATGTTATAGAAGTTTTAGGTCTTGAAAGAGTAATCTTACGTCTTGAGGCGTTTAAAAAATGGATTTAAAAAAGCCAATACTTGATTTAAGAAATGCTCACATATTAAAAGGTAAGTATCCTGTACTTGTTAGAATACCTACTAACTTTGGGCATATAGTAGAACGAAGAAAAGGTTATTATATAATGACTTTAACAAGTGAGAATAATTTACATTTTTATGGACTTACAAGTTTTAGATTAAAGTATAAAAAAGAACGAGACTTTGAAATTAAATTAGATATGTTTAAAAACTATACTTTTATGCCACTAAGTAAAAATTTAAAGGAAGTTATACTTATAAATGATAATGATTTCTTACCATTTAGATTTTTCTCAGGTGTTAAAACTTCATATGAAGGTGAAGCTAATGTTGCGTATATGTGTAAAGTATTTGACCAAATCGGTATTAAGGAAATAAATAAATATGAGCGAAACTAAATTGAATGAAAGACAAAAAAAAGAGTTAATTGCTAAATATGAAAAAAATGTAAAGAAAACTAGTTTTAAAGATAAAAAAGAAATGTATTTAAAACAAACTGATCGTAATTATAAAGATGGAGATAGAAATTAGGTGATTTTATGCAAGCTGGTTTATATAATGAATTAACCATTGTTAGAAAAACAGATTTAGGATATATGTTAAAAGATTATGAAGGAGAAGTATTACTTCACTTTGCTGAGGCAAAGTCCGAACATAATATTAATGATAAAGTAAAAGTATTCTTATATTATGATAAAAAAGGAAGACTTTGTGCTACTGAAAATGAAGTTAATGTAACATTAGAACATCCTGGATTTGTAAAAGTTGTTGATGTGAATTCATCAACTGGTGTATTTGTAAATAATAATACTGGAAAAGATGTCTTAATATCATTAGACTATCTTCCTTATGATTATAAAAAATGGCCAGAAGTTGATGATGCATTACTTGTTAATTTAAAAGTTAAATCTAATACTATTTTAGCTAAACCTTTAAATAAAGTAGAAATTGATGATTTAAGTCCTAATATCGAATATGAAATGGGTTCATATCAAGAAGCTTATGTTTATAGAGTTGGTAATATTGGGCTTAATTGTGTAACTAAGGATATGGTTAATGTATTTGTACATAAATCGATGTTAAGAAATACATATCATGTTGGTCAAATGATTGTAGTTAAAGTTGTATATAAAGCTGATAGTGGATATAATGGATCACTTATTGAAGCTAAAGAAAAAATGATTGATTCTGATAGTGAACTAATTTTAACTTATTTAAAACAAAATGGTGGAAAGATGCATCTAGATGCGAAAAGTCCTAGTGAAGAAATTGATTTAAAACTTCATCTATCAAGAAAAGCTTTTAAAAGAGCATTAGGTTCTTTATATAAAGACCATATTGTTGATTTTAAAGATGGATATACTATTTTATTAAAATAAAAAAAGATAAAACTATTGTTTATCTTTCATCTTGTAATATAATGATATTAATGATTCTTCAAATGTGACAAATTTAGTTTTGTCACATCTTTTTAAAGGCACGGGATCGTATTTCATTTTATGAAGAGGATTACATTTAAGTATTCTTTTTAAACTTAAGAATGTTGCATAAGGGGTATTAAATCTTTTAAAGCATTCTTTTGCATATTCACTACAACTTGGAGTGAATCTACATTTTTTAGTTTGATGAAAAGATTTATTTTTTTGATATTCTTCAATTTGTTTAATAATAAACTTCTTCATAAAATCACCAAATATATTTTATCATTATATTTTAAATAAATAAAGAATTTTACATATATTTAATGGGAGGCTATTATGGAAAAATATAGTTTTAATGTTGGTATTATAGGCGCAACTGGTATGGTTGGTCAAAGATTTATTACACTACTTGCAAATCATCCATGGTTTAATATTAAAGTACTTGCGGCATCCGCATCATCTGCAGGTAAGAAATATACTGATGCAGTATCTGGACGCTGGGCAATGAACTGTGAAATTCCTTCAAATGTTAAGGATTTAATAGTTAAAGATGCTACAAAGGATGCTAAAGATATTGCGTCTAGTGTTGATTTTGTATTTTGTGCAGTAAATATGAAAAAAGATGAAATTAAAGCTTTAGAAGAAATGTATGCAAAACTTGAATGTCCTGTTGTATCTAATAATAGTGCACATAGAAATACTTTAGATGTACCTATGATCATACCTGAGGTGAATGCTGAGCATTTAGAAATTATTGAATCACAAAGAAAACGTCTAGGAACACAAAAAGGTTTTATTGCAGTTAAATCTAATTGTTCACTTCAAAGCTATGTACCAGCACTTGCACCACTTTTAAAATATGGAATTGAGAATGTGGCTGTAACTACATATCAAGCAATTTCAGGAGCTGGAAAAACTTTTAAAACATTTCCAGATATTGTAGATAATTGTATTCCTTATATTTCTGGTGAAGAAGAAAAATCAGAGCTTGAGCCTTTAAAGATTTTTGGGCATATTGAAAATGATAAGATTGTAAATGATAATTCTATAAATATTACAGCACAATGTGTAAGAGTAGCTGTATCTGATGGACATTTAGCTTGTTGTTTTGTGAAGTTTAAAAATAAACCATCACGCGAGGAAATTTTAAATTGTTGGAAAGAATATAAAGGCTTGCCTCAAGATTTAGATTTACCTTCGGCTCCTAAACAATTTTTGACTTATTTTGAAGAAGATAATCGTCCTCAAACTAAGCTTGATAGAGATAATCAAAATGGTATGGGTATATCTTTAGGTAGATTAAGAGAAGATAATGTATTTGACTTTAAATTTATAGGACTTTCTCATAATACTTTAAGAGGTGCTGCGGGTGGAGCTGTACTTCTTGCTGAACTTTTATGTGCTAAAGGTTATATTAAAAAATAAATTTTAGGAGATACTTATGAAGAAACTTTTATTAATTCCTTCAATCCTTAGTTTGGGTATTATTATTTCTTGTGCAAATAATAACATAACTTCTAATAATACTACACCATCTGTTAATACTACAATATCACAAACTTCTACACCTGTAATGAATGAAGAAGAAAAATATTTTTCTTCACTATCAAATGATGTTAAGACTAATTTATCTGCCTCAGGTTATATTAACGATATTGATAATGATTTTTCTAAATATGTAGGTACAGATGCGTATAGAAAAGTAAGTACTGCAGAAGAACTTATTGAGGCTTTATATGATGCAAGAATAGAATATTCTTCTAATATTAAAGAAAAATATGGAGAAGCATATGTTGTAAGAAATAATGTTAGAAAAAATGAAACTAATTGGATTTCTGCTATAACAAAGGGATTATATCTTAAAAATAGTGATAACACATATTCTAAAATACCAGATGATACACCCTTTAGTGATGATTCATATACAGCAACTATGGTATATTATGAAGATTCACCATATATAAAATGTAGTTATGAACAAACACTTATTAATGATTCTAAAGTTCATGTAATTGAGATTGCATCGGATATTAATTTGGGTTATAAATTAATGACTGATGATGCTTTATCAAAAGGAATAGTTTCTAATTTTATTAAAGATAAAAATGCCAAAACTGTTACAATGTCTGATATGGCAGATGAAAATGGTATTTCTCAAATTGCAATTGAAAGAACTAATGATTTATTAATATATTCTAAAAATGGGTCTAAGTTAACTCATGGAGGATTTAAAATTAATTACTCAAAGAATATATCTGTAAGAAATTTATCTTTTGATGAGATGTGGCAATGGGAAGATACTTCAAATTCAACTGTATCTAATATGGGTGATTATGATACATTTGGTTGGTCATATTTTAAAATAGGATTTTCTGATCAAATTTGGATAGATCATTGCACATTCGGTAAAGCTTTCGATGGTTTAATTGATGTGTCTAATCAATATTATCAATCAATTGGTACTTATCAATCTGCACCTTTTGAAGGTGATGGTTCTGCAGATGTTCATATTTCTTGGTGTTCTTTTTTATCTGGTAATGATGATAAAGATGGATATATCTATAAAATGATGAAAAGTATAGAAGAAGACTATCAAAATGGAAATAATAATTATTTATATTATAAAGCTTTAAGAGATAGTGGTATGACTTTTGATGATATTTTATATGGTATAGCAATACCCCAAAAGAAAGCTTTCTTAGATGGAGATTCAGGTACTGAATATTATTATAATTTGAATATGAATGTATCTATTGGAAATTGTTATTTTAAAAACATCGAAGATAGACTTCCTAAAGTACGTGGTGGTAATGCTTATTTATATAATAATATTGTAGATAATTTAGAATATATCGAATACAGAACAAAATTAAAATCAACTGCTTCTAGTGCGGTTAGTAAAGTTAATTCGTCTTGGAAATGTGCATTTGTATCTCAAGGTATTGTAGTTGGAAATGGTGGTTCTGTATATGCAAACGGTTGTATATTTAAAGGAATAGATACTTTAATTAAAAATAATGATTCATCATGTTCTAATAACTCTTCATATGAAGGTGTAACTTATAATGGTGGATACCATTTGACTAATTTTATTTATCAAAAAACGTCAACTTCAGATATTATTACTGATGAGAATAAAGTTTCTATAAGTGGTAATGTTAATACAATAAATTTTAAATGGAATACAACTGATGGGTTAATTCCTTTTGAAGTAACTACATTTTCTTTAGATAGTTTAGAAGATATATTAAATGATACATATGGTGTTGGTACAAATACAATCTTTAATACCATGTGGTTAATATCTTGTTATAATTAATTATAAAGTTAAGGTTTTGCCTTAACTTTTTTAACGTTTTTCAAATCGTATCATATTATAATATGGAAGTGAATTAATGAGTGGAATAATGTTTAAAACAAATTATTTTACTAAAACAAATCATAATCTGTTTGTAAAAAGTTTAAGACTTTTAAATCATAGAGGCCCTGATGAAGAAGGTTTATTATTTACAGATGATTATTCATTTGGTCATAAAAGATTATTTACTAAAGATAAAATTGCGGGTCATCAACCAATGTCTATATTAAATCATCATATAGTATTTGATGGCATATTATTAAATTTTGATGAATTAAATTCCTTATTAATTGATAAGGTCAAATCAAGAAGTGATTGTGAACTTGTACTTAAATTACTTATTCAAGAAGGTATTGATGTAATTAATAAATTTAATGGTAATTTTAGTTTTGTATATACAAATAATGATGTAACATATATTGTCCGTGATCAAATTGGTATAAAAAATTTATATTATACTATTAAAGATAATGATATTATAATTTCATCAGAAATTAAATCTATATTAAATTATGGTGTAAAACCAATTATGACAAAAGATGAAATATCAGAGCTTATTACTCTTGCACCTTCTTCAAGCCCTGGTCATACACTATTTAAAGATATATTTGAAGTAAAACCTGGTCATTATTTAAAATTTTCTCGTAATGGGATTGAAGATATTAAATATTATAATCTTAAAAGAATTATAAATAATTATAGTTATGAAGATAATGTATCGCATTTAAATTATTTATTGAAAGATTCGGTAAAAAGAAATATTAAAACTGATGTAGGTATTTGTAGTTTACTTTCAGGTGGACTTGATAGTTCTATTATTACAACTTTAGCTTTTAATGAAGTTGAAAAGTTAGATACATATTCAGTTGATTATGAAGGAAATAAAGAAGAATATAAAACTAATAGTTTTGAAACATCAAGAGATGAAGATTATATTCATTTTATTACAAATAAGAATGGTATTAATCATAAAACAGTATTAATTGATTCTAAAACTATTTTTGATTATTTAAAAAGTATAGTTATTCTTAAAGATTCACCTGGTATGGCTGATATTGATTCATCACTTTTATATTTATCTAAAGAAATTAGCGATAATCATAAGGTTTGTCTATCTGGGGAATGTGCTGATGAGCTTTTTGCTGGTTACCCATGGTTTAAAGATTTGGATTTTAAATCATTTCCTTGGATAAGAAATATAGATTCAAGAATTGATATTGTAAATGATGAAATTAAAAAGAAGGTAGATTTTAAAGGTTATTTAAATAAGAGATTTGAAGAAATTATTAATGAAACACCAATTGATATTAAAGATGATGAATTAAAAAGTAAAGAACTGAAACTTAATTATTTAAATATTATGTATTTCATGCAAAGTTTAATTAAAAGAAATGATTTGATTACATCAGGAGCTTCTTTAGAAGTAAGAGTACCATTTGCGGATAAAAGAATAGTAGAATTTGCGTATAACTTACCAATTGATCAAAAAAGATTTAATAATATGGAAAAACAAATTTTAAGGGATTCTTTTAAAAATGATTTGCCTAAAGAAATTATAAAAAGGCATAAAAGTCCATATCCAAAATCTCAGTCTTTTACTTGGCATAAAATAATTAAAGAAGAAGTTATTAAAATATTAGATAATGATACACCACTTAGTAAAATATTTAATATAGATAAGTTAAAAGAAATTGCACTTAATGATAATGAATTAGACGTCCCGTGGTATGGTCAGTTAATGAGACGTGATGCGTTTTTAGCATTCATTTACCAAATCCATTATTGGTTAAATGAATATAATATAGAGGTGATTTTATAATGGAAAATGAAAAAATAAATGAATGTATTGAAGATATTAAAGAATATGTAAAATCAGATTTAGTATTTGGTACTAAACTAGAAATTACATCAGATATCTATTTAATACCAATATATAAAGTAAAAGTATCTAATATTATATTAGATGGTGAGATTAAAAACCAAATTAAAGGTAATTCAAATTCTATTAATTTAACTCCGCTTTGTTTTATAGAAGTAAATAAAGGATTAGTTAAAGTTCATAACTTATCTAAAGAATTTGATGTTGATAACATAATTAAGGATGTACCATCTATTTTTACTGATATTTCTAAGTTATTTGATGGTGATAATTTATTTAAAAGAAAGACTTGTTAGCTACAAGTTTTTTTAATTTTTTTGTTGAAAATAAGTACTTTTTCTCATTTTAAGTAAAAATAATTCTTTACAAATGTAAGCGTTTTCGTTATACTATAAATACTGACCCTTAAAGAAAGATTGGATGTGTTATGATGTCAAGAGAAAGTATTATTATTCTTTCATGTGTGCTACTTGCGACTGTTGTTACATTAGCATACGTATTTATTCTATTTAGAAGGGTAAATAGAATTGAAATCAAAAATAAGAAGGTAGAAGAAATTTCTTCTTATATTCATGAAGGTGCAATTGCATTTTTAAAAAGAGAATATAAGATTATTGTTCCTTTTGTTTTAGTATTTGCGATTTTACTTACTGTTTTAGGATTTATTCCTGCATTTAATGGAGCTGAAGGTGTTGGATGGCAATCAGCTATTTGTTTTGTAATTGGTGCATTATTTTCTGGTGTAACTGGTTGGATTGGTATGTATATTGCAACTAAGGCTAATGCACGTACAGCAATGAAAGCTGAAGAAGAAGGAATGTCTAAAGCTTTAAATGTAGCGTTTACAGGTGGAGCTGTATTAGGACTTTGCGTATCAGGACTTGGACTTTTAGGTTTATGTGGATTATTTATGGGTTCATATGCATTATTTGGTCTTGAAGAAGCTGCTAAGATTGTAACTGGATATGGACTTGGTTGTTCAATGATTGCCCTATTTAGTAGAGTTGGTGGAGGTATTTATACTAAAGCTGCAGACGTAGGTGCTGACTTAGTTGGTAAAGTTGAAAGTGGTATTCCTGAAGATGATCCTAGAAATCCTGCAACTATTGCTGATAATGTTGGTGATAATGTTGGAGATATTGCTGGTATGGGTTCTGATTTAACTGAATCTTATGTTGGTTCTATTATTTCTGCACTTACTATTGCGGCATCACTAATTGTTGATGGCAATTTAAATATTTCTAATTTCTTATTCCCACTTTTAATTGCAGGTATTGGTACACTTGCATCTGTACTTGCGGTTGTATTTATTAGATTAAGAGATTGGAAAAATCCTCATAAAACTTTAAACATTGCAACTTATGTTGCAACTGGTATTGTTGTAGTTGGAACACTTTTCTTATCTATTTTCTATATGAAGTCTATTAAATTCTTTATCGCAGTACTTGCTGGTTTAATTTCTGGTATTTTAGTTGGATTTATTGCTGAACTTTATACATCATCTGATTATAAAGAAGTAAAAAGAATTGCTTATGAATCACAAACTGGACATGCAACTAATATTATTGCAGGTTTAGGAAGTGGTATGAAATCAACAGCTTTAACTATTATTGTACTTGTTTGTGCAATTGCAATTGCATATTTTGCATGTGATAGTTATGGTATAGCACTTGCGGCTGTAGGAATACTAGCTACTTGTGGAATTACTGTTGCGGTTGATGGTTATGGCCCTATTTCAGATAATGCTGGTGGTATTGCTCAAATGTCTAATTTAGATCCTAAAGTAAGAGAAATTACTGATAAATTAGATTCAGTTGGTAATACAACTGCGGCTATTGGAAAAGGTTTCTGTGTTGGTTCTGCAACTTTAACATCACTTGCGTTAATTGTTGGATATTTTAATTCATGTGGTATTGCTTTAATCGATATTGCAAATCCAGTATTTATTGTAGGTTTATTAATTGGTGCAATGTTACCTTACTTATTTGCATCTTTAGTTATTGGGGCTGTAGGTCGTGCAGCTAATAAGATGATTGAAGAAGTAAGAAGTCAATTTAAAGAAAATCCAGGTATTTTAGAAGGTACTGCTAAACCTGATTATGCTAAATGTGTTGATATTTCTACAACTGCTTCACTTAAAGAAATGATTATTCCTGGTATCATTGCAGTTGTATCTCCAATTGCAGCTGGATTAATCTTAGGTGCAGCTGGTCTTGGTGGAGTTTTAATTGGTGGTCTTTTATCATCAATTATGCTTGCAGTGTTTATGGCTAACTCAGGTGGTGCTTGGGATAATGCTAAGAAATATATTGAAGAAGGTAACTTTGGAGGTAAGGGCTCTGAAACTCATCACGCAGCTGTAACAGGTGATACTGTAGGAGACCCTCTTAAGGATACAGCTGGACCTGCAATGGATATTTTAATTAAATTAATGTCTATTATTTCACTTATTTTAGCTCCTATATTAGCTAATTATCAATCTTTATGGGATTTAATCGTAAAATTATTTAATAAATAATATAATATAAAGGATAGTCTATTTGTTTAGATTATCCTTTTATCATATAAGAAAGTTTACGAAAAGGTTTATAACTAGTTATTGACTTTGTTTACAAAATGGTTTACAATGCAATAAAGGAAATGATTGTATTATGGAAGAAAAATCAGAAAAAATTCTAATTGATTCATTAAAAAGTGATAAATATTATACTAATGAAGACTTGAGGATGAATACTAAATTAGGTATTTTATTTAATAAAAAAGAATTAGAAGAATTTTTAAACTATAAAGATAATTATAAATCAAAAAGAAAACATATATTAAAATTAAAAACTTTTAATTCAAACTTTATTTATTATTATGAAAGTTATGAATTAGTTAATAAATTAGCTGATTATTATGATTATTTTTGTGATGAAATAGCGGATGAAAAAGATATTCTTTTATATGATGATAAGGAAGTGATTTTGTCACAATTATCTTCGGAACTTGAAGGTACCTTAAAAACAGAAGGTGTAAATACAACTAGAAAGCATATTATTAATATTGTGAATACATCTAATATTGAAAACAAAAATGATCAAATCATTTTAAATATGTATTTTGGTTATAAATTTATTGAAAAAAAACCGGAGTTTACAAAAGAAAACTTATTGAATTTGTATAGGATTTTGAGCCATAATTGTCTTGATGAAGGATATGATTTAAAAGGGTTTTATAGGGATGATATGGTTGAAGTGGGAAATCATAATGGATGCGATGTTCTTAAAATTGATGAATGTATGAATTCTTTATTTGATTTTGTTAATTATAACTTAAAATCAGAATCTCCAGTTAATGTATTTTTGTCACATATTGCACATTATTATATTTTATATATTCATCCTTATTTTGACTATAATGGAAGAATAGCTAGAATGGTATATATTTGGATTAATCATCTTCAAAATGACAAATATAAATTGCCTATATTTTTAAGTGAAGCTATAAACGATGATAAACATAATTATTATAAAGCTATAGATGATACAAGAAATTCTCATAATGATTTAACATATTTTATTACATACTTAATGAAATGTACACTTGAATATTCTATTCTTTACAAAAATATTAAGGAAATTGAGCATATTTTAGCTTATGATGGTGAGAAATTATCAGAAAGAGAAATATATTTTATTAAAAAGATGATAGTAAATGATAAAAAAGGTTGGTTTAATTATAAAGGATTTATAAATTTTGCTAATTTAGATATAACTAAACAAGGAGCTTTAAAAATATTAAATAAATTTTTAGATTTAAAAATATTAATTAGTAAAACAAATTCAAAAAATGAAAAAGTATTTAGAATAAATAAAGATTTAATTAAATTTAAATTAAATAATTAAAGAAAAAAGTTATTAAGCGATATAGCCTAATAACTTTTTAACTATTTATTCATATTTTCAAGTACACTACTTAAAGCTTTCATTATACTAAGTTTACCATATTCATATGTAAGTCCACCTTGCATATATAATGTATATGGTTCAACACAAGGTGCATCTGCAGAAAGTTCAATTGTAGAGCCTTCAGTAAAGCATCCAGCTGCCATAATCACATCATTTGGATATCCAGGCATAGGAGCTGGCATGATATATACATGAGAATCTACAGGAGAAGAAGCTTGTATACTTCTTGCAAAAGAAACTAAATTTTCTTTTGTTTTAAGTTCAATAATTTGAATAATATCAGTTCTATACTCATCCCATTTAGGAGATATTTCTGTAAAACCACATTTTTCTAACATATATGATGCAAATATTTGTGTTTTAAGTGCACTTTTAACGGCGTTAGGTGCCATAAAAACTCCTTTAAAGAAATTAGTATTTTGATTAAAATTAGCTCCCAAATCTTTTCCTACACCAGGTGATGTAAGTCTATCTGCAATCATTTCAATGTATTCACTCTTACCGGCAATATAACCACCAGTAGTTGCAATTCCACCACCTAGGTTTTTCATTAAAGAGCCAACTACAACATCGGCTCCAACATGACCTGGTTCTTTTTTCTCTACAAGTTCACCATAACAGTTATCTACCATTATAATTACATCTTTATTAACGCTTCTAATAACATTAATAACTTCCTCAATTTGAGCTATAGTTAAAGATTTTCTAGAAGAATAACCACGTGAACGTTGAATCTCAACCAGTTTAACATCACCTTTTGATAATCTTTCTTTAATAGTTTCAAGATCAAATTTATTATCAATTAAATCAATTTGTTCATATTTAACTCCACATGCTTTTAAAGATTGAGAAGAATTACCACAAACACCTATCATTTTAAGTAATGAATCATATGGTTTTCCAGAAATTGAAATCATTGTATCATTATGTTTCAAAAGAGCTGAAAATGCTAGGTAAAGAGCGTTAGTACCACTCATTATTTGTGCTCTTACAAGTGCGTCTTCACATCCTGATATACTTGCAAATATTTTTTCAAGTTTATCACGACCTGAATCATATATTCCATAACCATTTCTATCAGTAAAATCTGCATATTCAACTTTGTTTTCTATAAATGCAGATAAAATTCTATCTGAATTATAAATACAAACCTCATCAATTTTATCAAAAATTTGTTTTAAATCTTTTTCTGCATCTTTACTTAAAGAAAGAACTTTTTCATTTATATTATCTAATATCATAATTATCACCTTAAAAATTTTATCATATAAATAATATAAAATAAAGTTTTTTTAACTGAATTCTTGATATGAAAATATAAATTATGATAAAATATAACAAGTTTTAAAGGAGATGGTTTTATGCAATGGTTTTTCTTACTTGTATGTACATTTGCATGGGGGATTGCAGAAATCTTTTATAAAAAAGGTAATTTAGAACGTGAAAAATATTCACATTTAAAAACTACTGCTTTAGTTGGTATCTTTTTTGGTATATATGCGCTTGTAATTACTTTAATAGAATCTATACAAGATATTACTTTCTTAAAATATATTCCTATTAATATGTTAATATATTTACCGGTTGCATTATGTTATATTGTATCAATGATTTGTTCATATTTTGGTGTAAGATTTATACAAGAATCACTTTCTGACCCAATTGAAAATTCAGGAGCTGCAGTTATAGTACCAATTTTATGTGCAATCTTTTTACATGAAACTACTACAATAGTTGGTATTATAGGTATTATTATTGTAGTAATAGGTCTTGTTTGCGTATCATTTTTTGATGAAAATGGAAAAGAAGAACGTACTAAAAGACTGGGGAAAAAACTTGCAATATTAGCTTTTGCGATGCCATTTTGTTACGCACTGTTTGATTCAGTTGGTACCTTCCTTGATTTATTTTATACTGAAGATGTAGAATCTACATTGCTTAAAGGCGTAACTGAAGGAACTTTAGAACATATGGCAAACTGCTGTTACGAATTTACATTTTTCTTAGTATCTATAGGTATTTTAATATTTTTTAAGATTAAAAAAGTTAAATTATTTTCAGTTGAGAATAATAACATAGACAATGTATTATTAAATGATTCAAATGATGTTATTTTGCAAAAAGATGAAAATTTATCTTTAACAAAAAGAATGTATATTCATAAAGATAAAATATTTGCAGCTCTTTTTGAAACAATAGGACAAGCTACTTATTTATTTGCACTAAGTGAAGGTGGCGGAATTGCGGCTGTAATAATTGGCGCTGGTACAGTAATTATTTCATTTATACTATCTAGAATATTCTTAAAAGAAAAATTATCTAAATTACAATATATATTTATTGCAATTGTATTTATAGGAATTATCATCTTATCGTTTATTTAAAGAAATTATAAATATCAATTTATATAAAATATTACATTTTTAGTTATTATACTTCATTTATAAATTGATATTTTTTTTTATGTATGTTAAAATGAAATAGTATGGAATTTAAATGAAATTAGGTGTATTTTATGAAAAATTTTCAAGTTGCTTTAGATGGACCTGCTGGTTCTGGAAAATCTTCAATAAGTGAAATAATAGCTGAAAAGTTAGGATTTGTACATATTGATACTGGAGCTATGTATAGAGCAGTAACACTTGAAGCTTTAAGAAGGAATATCGATTTATCAGATGAAAGTCAATATTCTTTTATAGATAATGTAGAAATTGTTTATATAAATAATAAAACTTATATAAATGATGAAGATGTCTCAACTGAAATTAGAAGTTTAGATGTAACTAGAAATGTTAGTTTAGTATCATCTTTAAGAGTTGTTCGTCAAAAGATGTTGAATTATCAAAGACTAAGTGCTAAAAATGGTTATGTCTTAATGGATGGTAGAGATATTGGTACAACAGTACTTCCTAATGCTGATGTTAAAATATTTTTAACAGCTTCTGCTGAAGAAAGAGCTAAAAGACGTTTAGCAGAACTTAATGAAAAAGGTATTAATGAATCGTATGAAACGATTCTAAATGATATAAAAGTAAGAGATTACAAAGATAGTCATCGTGAAATATCACCACTAGTAAAAGCTGATGATGCGATTTTGGTGGATACTACTTCGATGACAATAGAAGAAGTGTGCAATACTATTATTAGTATTGTTTGTGAAAGGATGGATAAGATGGAAAACAAGGAAATGTCAATGGAAGAACTTCTTAAATCAGAAGAAAGTCGTGAACTAAAAGTTCATAGTATTGTAAAAGGTGAAGTAATTGAAGTTAAAGATAAATATGCTAAGGTTAACTTAAATACTTTTACTGAAGGTACTATTTATTTAGATCACTTTACTTTAGATAAAGATGCAGTTTCTTTAAAAGATTTAGTTAAAGTTGGCGACATAATTGAAGCTGAAATTACAAAGATTACAGAAGGTGAAAATAGTGATATTTTACTTTCTCGTTTAAATACTTTAAAAATTGAAAATTATAATAACTTTAAAAATGCTCATCCAGTTGAATCAAATGTTGTGGCAAAAATTATTAAAGTTGTTCCAAATAAAGGTTATATTTTATCAAATGGTCAAATAGAAATGTTCTTAAGTGCTCGTGATTTAAAAGAAGCACCTCAAAAGGGTGATACTTTAAATGTTAAGATTTTATCATATGATGATAACAAGAAAAATGCATTTGTATCACGTTATGCAGTTATTCGTGAAGAACGTCAACATGCTCATGAAGAATATGTTGCAAAAAAAGAAGCTGAACATAAAGAATATATAGAACAAAGAGAAGCTGAATATAAGACTTTCTTTGTTGGTAATGTTGTAAAAGGTACAGTTGCTAAAATCGTTCCTTATGGTGTATTTGTTAAATTTGATAAAGTTCAAGGTTTAATTCGTTTAAAAGATGTAGCTCATGAGTTTATTAAATCAGCATCTGAAGTTTTAAGTGAAGGTGACCAAATCGAAGTAAAAGTTATTAATACTGATAATGGTAAACTTGAACTTTCAAGAAAGGCTTTACTTAAAACTCCTTATCAAATATATCATGAATCACATGAAGTATCTGATACAGTAAAGGGTAAAGTTATTAATAAGATGCCATTTGGTGTTTTAGTTGAACTTGATAAGAATGTAACAGGTTTACTTCATAGAAGTGAATTTTCATGGAATCCTAATGATAATTTAATGGCTTCACTTTTAATTGGAGATGAAATTGAATTATCTATTATTAGATTTGATGAAGAACATGAAAAAATTTCATTATCAAGAAAACCGCTTTTAGATAATCCTTGGGCACGTGTTGATACTAAAGAAGGCGAAAAAGTAACTGGTAAAATTACTGAAGTAGTTGAAGGTGGATTTGTTGTATCTTTACTTGGTGTTGATGCATACTTACCATTTAATGCTGTAGATACTGGCGAAAAGCGTCTAAAAGCTACTGATTTATATCAAGTTGGCGATGATGTTAATTGTATTGTTACTGAATTTAATGCAGCTAAATGGATTTTAAATCTATCTGAAAAAGCATATAAACTTCAAGAAGAACGTGAACAATTTGAATCTTATATGCAAAATTCTGAAGAAGATAAAACAACTACTTTAGGAGATTTATTTAAAGAACAATTAAAGTAATTATGTAAGAAAGGTTGTGATTTTATGTTAGGTAAGGTTGCAATTGTTGGTCGTCCTAACGTAGGAAAATCAACTTTATTTAATCGTATAATTGGTGAACGTTTATCTATTACAGATTCTACTCCTGGTGTTACAAGAGATAGAATTTATGCTAAAGGTGAATGGTTAGGTCATGAATTTAATTTAATAGATACAGGTGGTATTGAAATATCTGATGCTCCTTTCCAAGTAGAAATACAAGCACAAGCTGAAGTGGCTATGGAAGAAGCTGATGTAATTATTATGGTAACTGACTCAAGGAGTGGTGTTACTGATGATGATGAATATATTGCTAAATTATTATATCGTTCTAAGAAACCTGTTATTTTAGCTGTTAATAAAGTAGATGACCAAAAATTTATGGATATAATTTACGAGTTTTATTCATTAGGTTTTGGAGATCCTATTCCTGTATCATCTAATCATGGTGTGGGAGTAGGTGATTTACTTGATAAAGTTATTGAAGCTTTACCAGAAATCAAAGATAAACCATATAAAGATAGTATTTGTTTTAGTTTGATAGGTAGACCTAATGTTGGTAAATCATCTTTAACAAATGCTTTACTTCATAATGATAGAGTTATTGTATCACCTATTGCAGGTACTACTACTGATGCGATAGATACTGAATTTGATGCATATGGTAAACATTATGTTGTAATTGATACTGCAGGATTAAGAAAACGTGGAAAAGTCTATGAAAATATGGAAAAGTACATGGTTATTAGAACTGTAGACGCAATTGAACGTAGTGAAGTTGTACTTCTTGTTTTAGATGCTGAAACTGGTTTTCAAGACCAAGATAAACATGTCGCACAATACTGTGATGAATATAATAGACCAACTATTATTGTAGTTAACAAATGGGATACTGTAAATAAAGACTCTAAAGCTATGAATGAATGGACTAAGAGCGTAAGAGAACATTTTAAATTCTTAGATTACGCACCAGTAGTATTCTTATCAGCATTAGAAAATAAAAGAGTTCATACCCTGTTTCCACAAATAGAATTAGCTTATGAATCATATAATAAACGAGTACAAACTAGTATTTTAAATGATGTATTTAATGATGCAATAGCTATGAATCCTCCAGCTGAATTTAATGGTGGTAAAGCTAAATTTTACTATATATCTCAAGTTGGAACTAAACCTCCTACTTTTGCAATATTCTTAAATGATCCATCATATGTGCATTTTTCATATTTAAGATATTTAGAAAATCAATTAAGAAAGAATTTTAATTTCTTTGGAACTCCAATTAAATTATCTTTAAGAAAGCGTGATTAATATGAATGTATCTATAATTGGTGGTGGTTCTTTTGGAACTGCTCTTGCTCAAGTTTTATCAGATAATGGTCACAATGTTTTAATACGTGATATTAATGAAGATTTTGTAAATAAGATTAATGTTAATCATTTACATCCGTTTTTTGATATGTCAATACCAGAAAATATTAAAGCCTCAACTGATTTAAAGAAAGTTGTAGATTTTTCTGAAATTATTTTACTATGTGTTCCTACAAAGGTAATGCGTGGAGTAATTAAAGAATTATCTCAAGTAGTAAAAACTCCTAAAATATTTGTAAATGTTTCAAAAGGTATTGAACCAGAAACATCTGCTTTAGTATCTCAAATATTGGAAGAAGAAATGTCATCTTCTCAAATTAAAGGTTTTGTATGTATGTCAGGTCCAAGTTTTGCAGAAGAAATTATGCATAGAAAAGTAACTATGGTTGTGTCTGCATCAAAAGATAAAGAATGCGCTAATATCATTCAAAATTTATTTAATAATTCAAATTATTTTAGAGTTTATACATCAAACGATGTAATTGGTGTTGAAGTATGTGGTACAGTTAAAAACGCAATCGCTTTGCTTTCTGGTGTTGCTGAGGGTCTTGATTTGGGTAACAATGCAAGAGCTGCCTTACTTACTAGAGGCTCTAGAGAAATAATTGAAATTGTTAAAGCTATGGGTGGAGAAGAAAGTACTTGTTATGGACTTGCTGGAATGGGTGATTTAATTTTAACAGCTTCATCTAAGTTAAGTCGTAATTTCCAAGCTGGTATGCGTATTGGTAATGGTGAAAAGATTGATAGCATTTTACAAACATCTAAGAATGTTGTAGAAGGTGTTAGAGCTATTAAAGCTTGTGATGAAATTTCAAGAAAACATAATTTAGACCTGCCTATTTTAAATTTTGCATATAAAGTTGTATACGAAGATTTAAATGTTAATAGTGCAGTTAAATTACTTTTAAGTAGAACACTTAGAAGTGAGTAATAAATAAAGCCTTTTGTTCATATATTATACAGGAGGCTTTTTATATGGATTTTAAAAAAGTGTTTGATGTTATAAATAAATATAATATTGATAGAAATGATGTTTTAGATTTAGTTGAAGAAGCTAAAACTATTGATTTGTCTGATGAAGATAATTTAAAATATATAATTAGAAAAGGTGCTAAACTGGCTGGTAAAGAATTATCCACTGAAGATGAAGATAAAATATTAGAAATTATTAAAGAAAGAGGAGTATCACCAGATCTTCTTAATTTATTATAGATGAGGTTAATATGAAGTATTTAAGACTGAAAGCAATTTCTTCTTGTATGGGAATAAGAAGAAGTGAAATATATTATTTAAATGAAAATAATATTGATATATCAAAATTAAGTTATCCACTTAATAAAATTAAAATTGATGATATATCATTTATTGATAATACTATTACATTTTTTGAAGAAAAATATAAATTTGTAAATGGAAATGTCATATCAAAAAGAATTCAAAATAAAGTATTTAGTTTAGATAAGGAAGAAATTGAATATTTATATTTTGAAATTTTACCTTTAGAATTATCACTTGAAGCTGTACCTTATTATGAAGATGCGATTAAAAACAATTATATCTTTGATGAAAAAGCTGGAGAATTTGAATTTATATTAAGTTTGATATATAAAAATATTGATAAAGAAAAATACATAGAATATCAAAATTTAGCCCATAATAAAGGATTTATTAAATAATTCCCTTCTAAATAACATTTCATATAATATTATGGTGATAGTATTTTAGTTATTTTAATTTTTATTATTGCACTATTATTGCCTGTAATTGTATCTTTATTTGTTGATTATAGATTGAAGAATTATCTTAATAATAAAGAAATAATGATGAAAGAATTGAAAAAACTAACTTCACAACTCCTTTGTGAAATTGATAAAATTTATTATTATGATGTAATTAAATTTTATATTAGTATTATTTGACTGCCATATGGTAGTCTTTATTTTTATCAAAAAATAAAATTATTGATTATTAATAAAAAGATGTTATAATTTACTAAAAGATATAAGAGGTGTTGATATATGTATAATGATAATAATGGTGAAAATAAATTTTCAACAGGAAAACCTATAGAAGAAGATAAAACGGTTATTGAAGAACAATCACTCTTTCAAAGAGTATTTTTACACTCATATTTAAAATATATTTTTTGTTTTTTAATTTCTATTGTAATTGCACTTATAGTTTTGATAAATAAAGGTTTTAATTATATTTTAGCATATAGTGATGCATTATTTATTGCAGGTTTTATATTAATATGTGTTGGTGGACTTTCTTTTGTATCATCACTCGGTACATTTGATATATTCTCTTATTCTAGCTCTTATGTTTATAAGAAGATAAAAAATAAATCAATAGAAAGATTTGATGAATTTAAAACTAATAAAGCTTTAAAAAGGCAATCATTAAAGTTTGGATATGTTCCATATTTAGTTATTGGGCTTTTAGAAGTATTAGTTGCGGCTATCTTATTGAAATTTTAATCGATAAAATTTATAAAAGACGAATAAAATTCGAAAGAGAAATAACTTTTAGCTTATAAAAAACACGATGTAAACGTTTACATCGTGTTTTTTAATAAAAGTAGTTGATTTATTTTAAAAAATGAGTAAAATATTAACAAATAATAATCAAAGTAACGAAAAAAACGAATAAAATTCGAAAATGATTTTTAAATTATGAATTTTATTAAAAAAGAATGATTATTATCTTAAGGAGGAATGTTAAAATGAAAGCTAAGTTTAAAAAATTAGGTATTGTAGGGTTATCAGCATTAGCTTTAGCGTCTTGTGGAAGTACAGAGTCAGAACGTAAATATGTAAATGTTGATAATGGCGATGTAAAAGTTGAAGTAGGTGGTGAAAAAGTTTCTTATAAAGGAGCTTCAGCTTCTGAAAAAGAAAAAATTCTAGGTCTACTTGAAGAATATGCTGTTAATAATAATTTGACTGGTATTTCACTTTTTGAAGATGGTGGATATCAAATGTTTTCACCAACAGTAACTTTAGGTACAGATACTTATATCACTGGTTATGGATTTGGTACTCTAAAAGAAGGTAATATTACTGCTGACCTTGCAGGTGAATCAAATTCAGCATGGAAAAGATATTATCATACTTCTACATCAACAGACCCAGGTAATGTAAACTATATGGATGATAAAACATCAACTGTAGGGGATTTTATTGAATATGCAAACGCAGCTTATTTTACAACTCAAATGAATTCAACTAAAGATGGTTATGTATGGGTTGGAGATTTGGCTAAGCAAGATCGTCCTGACGCTATAAACGCATCTACTGATGGTACAGCCACAACATTTAGATTTGAAGTTAAGGTTGGTTCTGAACTTAAATATAATACGTTAACATCTAATTCTAATTTGAAAAAATATGCTGGTCGTGAAGTCCAACTTGAAGATTACCTTACACCATTTAAAATTTTATGGAATAAAAAGATTGGTTATGCAAGAGCTGCTGAAAACTTAACAGCATCAACTGGTATTGCAGGATCTTATGATTATTATAATAGTACTGATAATGGAATTGATGAAGTTGCATTTGAAGATGTAGGTTTAAAAGTATATCAAGAAAACGGTAAGAATTATTTTGAATTTACATTAAATGAAGCTACAACTCCATTTATGGCTATGTATTATATTAATAGTTATATGTATGCACCTGTACCAATGGATTTCATTAAGGATTTGGGTAATGGAGATTTATATGAAGGTGCAAAAGCTTGGGGTAAGAAAACAGATTCTGGCTTAACACCAGTCGATACAACTTTAGCAACTGGTGCATATGTCCTAGAAAATTGGGAAACAGATAAACAAATTGTATGGACTAAAAACACAATGGTAGATACTGGTGATTTCTATAAGATTCAAGGTATTCATATTGCAGTATTAAAAGCTTTAGCTACAGATTCAGAAGCTGCTTTAAATGAATTTTTAGCTGATAAATTATCTGCTTGTGGTATTCCTCAAACTCAGTTATCAAAATATAAAACAGATCCACGTACAAGACAATACACAGGTTCAAGTGTATTTAAATTAAATGTTAACTCTTGTGACGAAGAAACTTGGGAATCTTTGTTTGGCGAAAATGGATCAATTTGTCAAACAAATAAGTCTGATTATTGGCAAGTAGAACCTGCAATGAGCAACGATTATTTCTTACTTGGATTATCTTATTCAATTAATCGTACTGAATTTGCTGATAATCGTGGTAGTGTACCATCAGTTAATTATTTTTCTTCAAATTATTTAATTGACCCTGAAAATGGTATTTCTTACAACTCTACAACTGCTCATGAAAATGCAATCGCTTCTCGTACATCACAAGGCAACCTTTCAGATGGATATAGTTTATCTCTTGCTCAAAATTATTTCTATAAAGGAGCTCAAGAATTAGTTTCACAAGGAAAATATAAGTCTGGAGATACAATTGAAATTGAAATTGCATGGATGTATCAAAAACATATTACACTTTATGGTGAAGATATTGCAAATTATTTTGAAACAGCATTTAATTCATCTAAAGCTAAAACAGAACTTGGTCTTACTTTAAAAGTTACTAATATGGCAGTAGCTACATGGTCTGATGTTTATTATTCAAAGATGATGGTTGGTCAATATGATTTAGCATTTGGCTCAATTTCTGGTAATGCATATGATCCTTTAAATTTTATGGAAGTGTTAAAGTCTGACAACTCATCAGGATTTACTTTAAACTGGGGAACAGATACAAATATGCCTGGTATTACATATGATGGTAAAACATGGTCATTTGATGCATTATGGCAAGCAACAGATACTTATTGTTATGTAACATCAACTGGTGCAAGAACTGAAAGTTCTGAAAACGTTCAAACAGTTTTAAAGACATCTAAACATAATGATGATAATTCAAGAACTGTAGTAATTAAAACTGCAACAGCATATGAGTCTGATTCTTTAATTGATGATGGATTTGCATTCTATGGTTATGTTGGGGATAATAAGATTAAATTAGATTCTTCTAATTTTGAAATTAATATTGAAGATGATATTATAACAATTAAAGTATCAAGTCAAGTAGAATTAGTATTTGATTATATTGATATTAATGTATTGTTCGAATCTGATTCTATCGAAATTGTAAAAACAGTTACAGTTAATATTATTGAATAATTATTAACTATCTATTAAATAA
>CAZGBY010000002.1:0-52354 GCA_964524125.1 uncultured Clostridium sp. | reverse complement strand
TAAGGATAGACATGAAAAAATAGGTAAAGGAACTATCGGTGAGAATGCGATTATAAATATTATTAATCATCCTAAACTTCGTCATTTGCCATTCTTCTTAGAAACTCCAAATGAAGAAGAAGATTATAAATTAGAAATCGACTTCTTAAGAGGACATTATAATAAGTAAAATATTAATCTTAGTTTTATTAAACGCTAAGATTTTTTGTATTTAAGGTTTTAAAAACTGTATTTTAAGTCTAAATTCTTGTAAAAATATAAAACTATAATATAATTTAATTGTAGTTAGCTAACTATTAATAGAGGTGCAATATGTTAAATATATGTATATGTGATGATGAGATTAAGTATATTAATGAAATTAAAAGTATTCTTATAGATACAATAATTAATTATGATTATATAATAGATACTTATTTAAGTGGTGAGGAATTATTAAGTAGCTGTAAGAAAAATATTGATATTTTATTTATTGATATAGAAATGAAAGAAATTAATGGAATTGATACTGTAAAAGAACTTAAAAAGAAGAATCCTAACATGATTATATTTTATTGTACTTTATATGATAAATTTTTAACTGAAATATTTAGATTAGGTACATTTCAATTTGTACATAAACCAATTAATAAAGAAGAACTTCAAAAAGATATAATCAGATCATTAGAATATTATACGAAAATACATTTTGTATTAAATATAGATGTTAATCATGAAATTATCTATCAAGAAGTATCACAAATTAAATATTTAGAAGTTTATCAACATAAAATTAAAATGATTCTAACAGATAATAAAGTGTTAGAATTTAAGGGAAATCTTAATACATATGAAAAAAAGTTATTAGGATATAATTTTGTAAAATCTCATAAGAGTTATTTAATTAATATGAATTATATTTCTAAACTTGGCTATGATTATATACTAATAAAAGATAACACTGATATAATCCCTTTAAGTAGAAATTATAAAGATGAATTTAAATTAAAATTTAATAAATATATAATGGAGAAAATAGTATGATATTTGAAATTATAATGACAATATTGGTTTCATTAATAGAATTTTTAATGTTAATATTATTTATTAATGTTTCTAATAAAAATAAAATCAAATCAATTTTAATAATTATATTTTATTTTATATGTTTTAATATTATTAATATATTTATTTCTAATAAGATAATTTCTTTATTAGTATATTTTATTATTAAGTATATTCATATATTCCATAATTTAAAATGTTGGAAGAAAAACTTATTAAATATCTCTTTATATAATATATTTAAAATTACTGGGATAGCATTCGTGATATTTATAATATCTTCTTTAAATTCTAGTCAAGATATAAATACTCTATTTAATGAAGAATTTTTAAATATTATCATAATATCAAATAACTTAACTTTAATCTTGCTAAAATTTTATTTATATAAGAAAAGGTATGAATTATATGAATTTAATTTATTTAAAATATTATACTTTTTATTAGTATCTATACTATGTTTATTCTTATCAATTATTATATATCATATATCACTATACTCTAATATTAACAATAACCTGATATATATTATTTTGTTTATACTATTGTTTATAAATTTCATTATATTAAATATTTTGGATAGTTATTATGATAATTTAATTGAAACTACTAAGGACAAAATTATTAATAGACAAATTGAAAATGAAAGAGATTATTTTGTTGATTTAGTTAGTAATTATAAGATATCAAATAAAGAAGTTCATGATTTAAAGAATAAACTTTATTTAATAAAAGATCTTATTAATAAAGATAAAGAGAAAGCTTTAACGTTAATTGATAATATTTGTAATATAGTTGATAAACCAAATCAAATAAACTATTCTAATAATTATTATATTAATTCTTTAATAAATAGTAAACTTAAGAACTTAGAAAATAACAAAGTATTTAAATATGACATCAGAATAGATAAGATAAATGATTTAAATATTGAAATGTTAGATATATTAGTTATTTTAGGTAATTTATTAGATAATTCAATAGAACATATAAATCAATTAGATAATGGATATCTTGAACTATCTATGATAGTAAATGTTAATTGTTTGAGTATTATGGTGAATAATAATACAAAAGATAATATAAGTTTATTAACTAGTAAAGAAAATAAATTATTACATGGTATAGGACTCAATAGTGTTAAAAATCTTGTTAAAAAATATAATGGAGTCATTAATATTGATACAAATAATAATGAATTCAAAGTAGAAATATTATTACTAGAAAAGGAGGGCTAGAAATGAAATATCTTGCTAAATTAATTTGTGATAAAATATTATTTAGAAATAACGAAAATAATGAAAAAAATATTTATATAGTAGAACATATAATATTTAATTTACTTGTAGCATTAATATTAGTTATGTACAGTATATTATTTGAAAAAGTAATTGGGACATTAATAATTAGTTTATCATTTATAATATTTGATTTTGTAATTAGTGGTTATAAACTTAAACATAATTATTCAAAGATAGGTGTATTAATATTAATATTATTTATTAATGAAATAATACCTCAGGATGAGATATCAAATACATTTGCATTCTGGTCATCAATTATTTGTCTATTTCCTATAATTTTGTTAAGTCCAGGAAATTATGTCAATACTTATTTTATTAAATTAAATAATAAAACTAATAAGCTAATATTTAATATAATATCTATCTTATTAACTGTAATTTTATTATTCATATCTATGTTTAATAGATTATATAAATTAAATCTTATATATTTAAGTTCAGTAGGAATTCCCTTAGTCATTTGTACTATATTATTAATTATTGAAAGTATAAATAAATATATGCATAATAAGTTCTAAATATTGCTTAATAGGTTTATATTATTGAACATTTAAATTATTAGTTTTATTATACAAATGAGGTGAGAAAAATGAAGAAAAAAATAATAATTTCAAGTGCTATATTCTTATCAGTAATAAGTGTAGCTATAATAATATTCTTTATATATATTTCACAAATAAGCAATGGTGGCTCATTTACAATAGATGCTTCAAAACTAGATATTGTAGCTTATGAGGAAGAGAAGAGCATTAAATTAAAGGATAAAGAAAAAAAGAATACATATGTATTAACATATTATAATGTTTATAGAAATGATGATAATGAATTTATATTAAAAGACAATACATCATATTTAATATTTGAAAAATTAGATGCATATTTTAGTTATGATAATTATGAATTAAAAGTAACTGATTATGATGAATTAACTTTATTAGAAAGTCATAAGATTTCAGATGTTAGATATTCTGTATTTATAGCAGGTGTTAAAAAGGTTAGAGTGTCTTTAAATGAAGATGATTCAAACTTAGATGTTAATATAGGATTTATAGAAACTTGGTGTTAAACTATTAGAATCATAGAAGATGATAAAATTATATTGTCCAATTATAATTTATCATCTTTTTTTTAATAATAGGAAATTCTATATGATATATGTGTAACCACTAGTCCAAATAAAATAATTGAAGGTTTATTTTATAGTATGCTTGGTGAATGTAAATTCATTTATATTTAATATTATAAAAGAAAGTTTTTGAAAAAATATGAGTTAGAAGTAGTTATTATACCAAATGCACTAAAAGCTATAAACTATTTATGAGCATCCAAAAGTAATAGTAAAATCTTTAGTAAATGCTTATAAAGATAAAATTATTAACAACATAAAATTTTGCTATAGTTTTTCCTTGTTATATTTTGTAGAAAGTTGTAAAATATAGTTTAAGATTGAAGGTGGTATTATGATTAACTTCATAAAAGAAATGTGGTGGTTTATACGTAAACATCCGCTATATTACATAATAATATTTATACTAGGTGTTATTCAAGCATTCATATGTTTAATACCAGCATATATATTAGGAGACTTTACTACAAGAATAACTGATAATACTCTTACAAAATCATATATGATTTATCATATAGGATTATTTTCCATATTAACTGCAATAAGTATATATTTAATTACTACTACAAAAAGAGTTGTTCAAAATAGGCTAAAAGTAAAACTTTTCTATGCCCTTCAAGTACGTTATATGCAAAATATAATCATACAAGACGCTACTTTCTTTGAAAACTTTCAATCAGGAGATTTACTTACAAGAGCTTTAGGAGATGTTAAAAGCGTTAACTTCTCAGGAGGAAATAGACTTTTAAATATATCATTTGAATTTACCGTAATTATTGTTAATGTAATTGCGATGATTTTAATAAATCCATTACTTACTTTATGTTCAGTACTTCCTTTAACCTTAATATTTATTACTAATATTATTTTAAAAGTTAAAGTAAAAAGAAACTGGAAAGAAGTAAGAGATGCTTCAAGTCAAATGGGAAATGTAGTACTTGAAAGTATTACTAACGTAAGAACTATAAGAGCATATTCTTTAGAAGAATCTAATTATAAGAAAAATTTAATTGAATCAAAAAGAGTATATGATATAGAAAGAAAGAATTTAAAAATAAATGTTATTTTCCAACCAATATTTCAATCAATTACAGCTATTTCACTTATAATATCATATGCAATGGCAGGTTACATGCTTATCAATAATTCTTATACTGGTTTTACTGTTGCCCTATTTATTCAATTTATTGTATACTTAAATAATTTATCATCACCTTTAACAAATATAGGAAATATGCTTACTAATTTCTATCAAAGTATTATTTCGCTTGAAAGATTAAATGAAATATATAATTCTAAATCAGTAATTTTAGATATTGATAATGCTTATGATTTAGATGAAGTTAAATCAATAGAATTTAAAGATATATCTTTTACTTATCCTGGTGATGAATCCCCGGTACTTAATCATATTAATCTTACAATAAAGGAAGGACAAACTCTTGGTATAGTTGGTAAAACAGGTAGTGGTAAATCAACTTTAGTTCGCCAATTAATGCGTCAATTTCCGATAACTGATGGTAAAATCTTAATTAATGGTATGGACATAAAAAATTATAAGAAAGAATCAGTAAGATCAAGAATAGGTTATGTACCTCAAGAGCATATGTTATTTTCTCGTAGTGTATTTAAAAATGTACGCCTTGGTACTTCAGCTCATGATGTAGATACACAAGATATATATAAAGCAATTGAGCTTGCAGACTTTGAAAAGGATATTGAAAACCTACCTTGTGGTTTAGATACTATAGTTGGTGAATATGGAGTAACTCTTTCTGGAGGTCAGAAACAAAGACTTTCTATAGCTCGTGCATTTATGAAAAATGCAGATGTTATGATATTAGATGATTCTTTGTCAGCTGTAGATGGTAAGACAGAATCTAATATAATTAAAAATCTTAATTTATATAGAAAAGATAAAACTAATATTATTGTAGCTCATAGACTTTCTGCAGTTATGCATGCTCATCATATTATAGTACTTGATAATGGATATATAAAAGAAGAAGGTACTCATCAAGAATTAATGGATTTAAAAGGATTTTATTATAATCTTTTTATAGAACAACAAATGACAACAAAGGAAGGAATGTAATATGGCTAAATATGATAAATATAACAAATCAGGTTTACTTAAAAGAACTCTTCCTTATATATTGAAAAATAAGATTAAAATAATATTTTGTATTATAACTGCAATAAGTATTGCAATTTTAACTACTATTACACCTCGTATTACTAAAGCTATTTTAGATGAATATATATCACCTACACTAGATGGTATATTAACTAAAGAAGAAGCTTTTAAAATGATAAAACTATTATTAATACAATATAGTATATTAACTATTGTAGTAGTAATTCTAAGATATGCTCAAAATTATATATTAAATTTGACTGGTATGAATATAGAAAGAAGTATTAGAGAAGATGCTATCTTAAAGATAAATCATTTACCAGTAGATTACTTTTCACTTGAACCAGATGGTAAAATAGTATCTAAAATAACTTCAGATTCAAATGGTGTAAGAACATATTTTAATGTATATTTTTCTATAGGACAAGCCTTTGTTAATTTAGTATGTGTTTATGTTGGTATGATATTACTTACTTGGCAACTTTCTTTAATTATTCTTGTACTAGCTCCTATTATTTTAGTATGGATAACATTTTATAGAAAGAAAGTACATAAATTCTATACCGAACTAAGAGAAACATCTTCTCGTATTACAGGTAAATTAAATGAATTAATATCAGGTACTTTAGTTATACAAGCATTTAATCAAGAAGAATATATGCTTGATGACTATAAAGAATTAGTAACTGATTATAATAATCAAGATAAAAAAGTAAATACAATAGCTGCCTATTTTGGATGGGAACTTTTAATATTCATAAAAAGACTTGCAGAAGCAGGAATCTTAATATATTTTGGGTATGCATACTTTAACATAGCTAGTGTTATTGTAACTGCAGGGCTTATTACTACATTTACTAATTATATCGATAGAATGATCAATCCTATTAATACAATATTTAATAATTTAAATGAACTTGAAGATTCAATGGTTGCGTCAAATCGTGTATATATGTTTATTGATGAGGTTGATGATTCTAGAATATTTGAAGGTTTAACTCCACCAAATAGGATAGAAGGTCATGTTGAATTTAAAGATGTACATTTTTCTTATGTTGAAGATAAAGAAGTACTTCATGGTATTAATCTAGAAGTTCTGCCAGGAGAAAAAGTAGGTGTAGTTGGACATACTGGTTCTGGTAAATCTAGTCTTATGAATCTATTACTTCAATACAACGATACATCAAGTGGTGAAATATTAGTTGATGGCAATAATATAGAGCAGTATAATAAAGCTTTATATAGGCGTCATTGTGGTATTGTACTTCAAACACCAGCTTTATTTGAAGGTACTTTAAAAAGTAATGTAACATTAGATTATGATTTTACTGATGAAGAAGTAATTAAGGTTTTAGAAGAAGTAGGAGCTAAATATATAATAGATAAACATAAAGATGGTATTTATCAACATATTTCTTTTAAAGGTGAAAATCTATCTTTAGGTGAGAAACAATTAATATCTTTTGCAAGAATACTTTTAAGAAATCCTAAAATCTTAGTACTTGATGAAGCAACTGCTAATATAGATACGGCTACTGAACTTAAAATTAAACATGCAATGGATATAGTTTGTAAGGGAAGAACTACGTTTATAATTGCACACAGATTATCTACTATTAAGGATGCAAATAAAATAGTTGTACTTGATGGAGGATTAATTAAGGGTGAGGGAACACATGAATTTTTATATGATAATTGTATGATATATAAGGATATGTATGATTCTCAATATGAGGGGCTTAAGAATAAATAATTTTATTTAAGAGGGTAGTTTTAAACTACTCTTTTGTATTGTAATGTTGTGTATTTTATAACCATGAAATTGCATTTTATGGTAAAAGGGTTTAAAAACTATTATAAAATGATAAAATGTTTAATCGAGGTGTCAAGATGAAGAAAATTATTTTATGTATTTTGGTATTATTTGGAATATGTTATAATTGTAATGCAGTTAATGCTCAAACTAATGAAGATATGCAAAGTTCAAGTATTACTAAAAGTTTAACAAATGAAAAGGAAGAATTCTTGCTTGAAAAAGGCATTGATATTGATTTTATATCTGATTTAGATGAAACTATGTTACAATTGATTTATGATAATTCAATATCTAATAATGACTCTTTTAATGGATTAGAAAAATCAGGATTTATAACTAATGCTCGCTCTACATTATCAGAAGATGACTTTTCTCATAATTTATTATTATGGAATTCTTATGATAGTGACGGTAATTTAGAGTATATTAGAGTAGAAGTAATTAGTTATTGGAAGGTACATGTTAATGAGACATTAGAAGATATTAATGTTGTGTCTTGGGATGATAGTAATTTTAGATATGTTGATAATAGTGCTTGTGTTGTTTCGTATGCGACTTATTCAAAAGGAAATTTATATGATTACAATGTTACTAAAAGTTTATCTGATATAGGTTCTAATTTTGTACAATTTGGTGCAAAGAAGTGGATTGATAGTTATGTATCAAATTATACAACTTTCAAAATCAAACCAAAATCTGATATCATAGAATCAGGTGAAATTCAAATATATAGTAAATATGTGCATAAGATGTATGATGTTTCTGTCTCTGTTAATGTTGGCTCTTTAGGGAATGTAACTATTTCTGGAGATAATATAGAACAAGTTGCTGTAAGTAATTCTATCTCATATAATCCTTATAATTTATTTGGAGGAGCTGATTCATACCATTTTGGATATAAAACTATTGTAAGACAAGATAATGAAGCTGAATATTTAATTACCGATAAAACTAATACATTTGGACAAAAATTTGATATAATTAACTTTAATAAATATTATGGTATTGATGTAAAATGTTTAAAGAATTTGGGATATAAATACTTATCATTTAGAATGAATATTTATATAAAAGAAATAAATGATGGCTATCAACATATTCATTTATATTCGAGTTTAAAGAATTCTAATGATTACTTAATCACTAGTAGTGATAAAATAAGTGGAACTAGTTCTTATAGTTTGTATATATTTGAATTTTATAATATTGATATTTCTAAAATAGATGAAACTTTAAATACATTATATATAAGATATTCTGCTTCAGGGATTGGCTCAGATGATTGGGTTAATAAGAATTTAAGAGCTTCAATGACTGCGAGTAAAAATACTATATAGTTATTAATTAAAAAGTAAGAAAGAGGTATATGATGATTAATTTTGCAATATGTGATGATGATATTAAATATATTGATCAAGTATCAAATATAATAGAAAAATCTAATATTAATACAGAGTATACAATAAAAACATATACCTCTGGTAATTCTATACTTGATGATGATTATTCTATCGATATACTATTTATAGATATAGAAATGCCAGGAAAAAATGGTATTGATACTGTAAAAGAATTACAAAAAAGAAATTCTTCTTTAATAGTATTTTTTCAAACATCTTATAGTAATTATATAACTGATATATTTAGGGTAGGAACTTTTCAATATATACAAAAACCTATGGATGAGGAAAATCTAAAGATTGATTTGAAAAGAGCTATTGATTTATATTTTCAAAATCATTATAAATTAAGTTTTAAATCGGAAAATAAATTGTATAT
The DNA here is from genome assembly GCA_964524125.1 of uncultured Clostridium sp. Taxonomy (GTDB): domain Bacteria; phylum Bacillota_I; class Bacilli_A; order Acholeplasmatales; family Anaeroplasmataceae; genus CAG-307. The sequence continues at coordinate 43,148 of CAZGBY010000002.1, read as the reverse complement.
ATTAGATATTAATGATATTTTATATTTAGAGATTATCGTTAAAGATATTTTTATTCATACTAAAAATAAAACTTATAAGACAACGGGAAGACTTTATGAATACGAACAAACTTTAATTAAGTATGGTTTTATAAAGTCTCATAAAAGTTATTTGGTTAATATTAAATATATATATGAAATTAATAATAATATGATTAAATTTAATGATAATTCTGACAATATTCCTATTAGTAGAAAATACAAAGAAGAAGTTATTAAAAGTTTAAATAAATATTTATTAAAATTATATTAGAAAGGATGATGATATGATGAATTTACGTGAGTATAGTTTCGAATTGGTTTTGATAATGAATATAATATTGTTTATTAGTCAAGCCTACATTATATTATATTATTTTAAAATAAATAATTGTAAATTTAAAGAAAAGAAAATCTGTATAACAATACTTGTAATTAGTTTGATCATATATATACTATTATTGATAAAATTTAAAAATAGTTGGTATGTATTTTATTTGATGCCATTTAGTTATATTTATATTTTTCTCACAAAAGAAAAAAATATAAAAAAAAGAATACTTTTAATTTCTATAATTGAAACATATTGTTTGTTTACAAACTATCTAATATTTAACATTTGTAATGAATTTTATGCTCATTCTAGTACAAATTCTATTTGCAATTTTTGGCGTGATTATTTGTCTTTTTTGATATTATTTATTGTTTTTAATTTTATTATTTACATTTTGATAAAAAGATTTAAAAATAAAGTGGTGAATTTAGATTCTTTTAAATCAATCATTATAATTGTTTCTTGTTTATTATTGACTTATATAATGAAATTGGTTTTTAAAGAAAATTTTGTTGTATTTTATTATTTTTCTGTCTTTACACTATTATCTTTACATATTATATATTTTGTATTTACAGTAATTGTTTTATATGTATTAAATTATTCAAAAAAACAGGAAGTTGATAGTGAAACTGTTAGCCAATTAAATAATGAAATATCATATTTAAAAGAAATGATTAAAAATCAAAATAATTCGTCTAAAGAAATGCATGATTTAAAAAATAAGTTATATGCAATTAAAGAAATTCTTAAAGATGACCCAGAAGAAGGAATGAATTTGATTGATGAAATATGTGGTGTAATTCAATCAAATGAAAATATGAAATATACTACAAACGATTCACTAAACGCTTTAATTCATACAAAAAGAAAAATAATGATAGATAAGAATATAGAATTTAATTGCGAATCAAATATTTTAGAATTTGATGGAGTTAATAGTTTAGATTTATGTGTTGCTGTTGGTAATTTACTTGATAATGCAATTGAGGGATGTAATGATCCTTTGAAAAATAAAATTCAACTAAAAATTAATAATGTAAATAATTTCATTAATGTTATGGTTATAAATACATGTAACACAATTAATATAGGACTTAAAAGTAATAAAGAAGAAACTTGTCATGGCATAGGTCTTGATAATGTAAAAAAAATTGCAAAAAGATATAATGGCGATGTGCAAACCATGCAAGACGGAAAGTGCTTTAAAGTGTCACTTTTAATTCAAGTTAAATAATTAACAATACATAATTTCACATAATTATTCACATAATATTAAAAGTATTTTTCTTGAAATCCCATATTTATTATAGTAAAATATAAACGTTATAGCGAAAGGCGTTGTTTATATGGTTTCAGTATTATTAAATTTATTTTTTATACTTATAGAAGTATTTTTTTTGAACAGAATAATTGTAAGTATTGTATCTTTTATTGGTTCAATTAAAAGAAAGAAAATGTGGGCTATTATTTTAGTATCTGTACTAGATGCTTTACTTTTATGGTTATATGGTATTGATACCTTAATCAATTATAATACATATGTTGCTCAAGGTAATGAACCTTTATATATAATCTTAGATGGTGTTTTATCAAGTGCTGTTGTAATATTTATGTATATACAAACAATTTATGCTATAAATCCTGGTATGAAATTCAAATCAGCTCGTCAAAGAAGATTTGAAAGAGAAGTTAAAGGTAAGGAAGTGTCTTATGCAGTACCTTTAGTTATAACTGGAGTACTTGGCGCAGGTGGTATATTTTCATGGGTTTATTATTCCATAAATTATACATCTAGTTATGAAACTGAGTTATTAACTTCTAAAATTGTTTCAATTATTTGTATTACATTGTTTATTTACTTTATAGTTATGACTATAATTAAAGCTAAAATGCCAAAACCACAAGATGACTGTAATGTAATAACTATTAAAGCTGAGGTTAGCAAAGAATATCAAATCATTTTTGTTTTAGATGTTGAAGGTAATGTAGAACTTTATAAGACATGTGTTAAAGGAAATATCAACATGAAAGATTTACTTGGTAATATAGCTGATTATTATTATATATCTTCTTATGGTATTTTAAGAAAAGATGGTTGTGAATATAAACTTTATGGTATAAAAACAACATCATTTGATATAGATTTATATCCTGAAATTAAGATGGAAAGATTTATTGATAAAGATATTGAAAGAATTGTGCCATCTTTAGATAAAAATCATTCTAAAATATTTAACTTCGATGAAGTTATAAATTAAGGACAGTTTAGGCTGTCTTTTAATTTTTTAACAAAATATAGTAAAATTTCTCATATCATTTGTCAAATAGGTGAAATTATAGTATAATTTATAAGTCGATTTATTGATATTTGTTATATTATTAAAGAGGTGTTCTTATGCCAAAAATAGGTAAAAGAAATATAAAAACTGCTGTAAGTGTTTTTTTATGTGTGGTTTTATATTTGTTAATAACTTTAGTTGCATATATATTTTACAAAACTATAGATAAAAGTATTAAACTTGCAACTCAAATATATACTCCATTCTTTGCATGTATAGGTGCTGCATATTCTGTTCAAAATGATAGAAAGAAATCTTATTTTCAAGCTAAATTAAGAGTAATTGCTAGTATAATAGGAGGTCTTGTTGGTGTATTTATTATTACAATATATACTCAACTATTTAGACAAGATTGGCCTTTTTCACATATTTCTGCAACGGGAAATCCTACTAATGATTTTACAGTTTCAGATTTTACTATATCTTATTTACTATCTTTTATTATACCTTGCTTATTAATATTAATATCTACAATTATAGTAATATGGGTATGTAATTTACTTCGCCAGAAACAAACTACTTTTATAGCAGTATTATCACTTACAGCTGTAATGACAAGCTTAGGTACACAACCTATAATTTATGGATTTAATAGAATACTTTCTACTATAATTGGTGTTTTAATAGCTCTTTTTGTAAATAACTTTAAATTACCTTATAAAAATAAAGATAAAGAATCATTATTTGTTATATCTTTAGATGGTATTTATAATGATGATAATAATTATGTATATGGTTATAACGCATATAAATTAAATAATATGATTGACTTAGGCTGTAAAATGACTTGTTTTACAACAAGAACCCCTATTACTTTAAAAAATATGTTAGGAGAAATTACATTTGAACAACCTGTAATTTGTATGTCAGGTGCTGCACTTTATGATATGAATACTTTAAAATATTTATATGTATGTAATTTAGATGGTGATGTTGTAAAAGAATTAAATCAAATATTTAAGAATGAAAATGTTTCGCCATTTATAAATATTATTTCAAATGATGTGCTTTATACTTATAACGAAAAATTAAATCATGAAGCAGAAATTACATATGCAAATAACAGAAAAAATAGTGCATACGGTGCATTTATTGAAGGAATGTATCCTCAAGATAAAGAAGTATGCTATATCTTACTTGTTGAGAAAAAAGAAGTAATTAAAAATATTAAGGACTATATTTTAAATTCAAATATAAGTGATAAAGTAACACTTCAAGAATATGATTGTTACGAGATGAAAAATGATGATGATACTTATGGATATAGTTATTTAAAGATATATAATAAAGACATATTAAAACTAGATGCTCTATCTTATTTAAATACAAATGATAATAATATAATTGCTTGTGGTACAAGCATTTATGATGAAAAACTATTTGCACAAGCAAATTATAGTTTTACATCTTTAAATGGTACAAGTAATATAAAAAATGAATCTAATTTGGTATTAAATACCACAAACGATGAAAAAATATTTAATAAATTAAATCATATTTTTTTACATGGTTTAAAATAAAGGAGAATATATATGGCTCATATATTAGAAATTAAAGATTTACATGCAAATATTGAAGATAAAGAAATCTTAAAAGGAGTAAATTTAACTATAAATACAGGTGAGGTTCATGCAATTATGGGGCCTAATGGTACTGGAAAATCTACCTTATCTAGTTGTATAATGGGTAATCCTAAATATACTATTACACAAGGTGATATTTTACTTGATGGTAAAAGTATATTAAACATGCCAGTAGATGAACGTGCAAGACTAGGTCTTTTTTTAGCATATCAATATCCTATGTCAGTATCAGGTGTTACAAATAGTGATTTTGTAAGAAGTGCTATGTCATCTTGTGGAAATGATATTTCTTTATTTAAGTTTATTAAAGAATATGATAAAGCTTGTAAAGACCTTGAAATGCCAGAGGATTTAGCCCACAGATATTTAAATGTAGGTTTTTCTGGTGGAGAAATGAAACGTAATGAAATTCTTCAAATGAAAATGTTAAAACCTAAATTTGCAATTTTAGATGAAATTGACTCAGGACTTGATGTTGACGCTCTTAGAATTGTTGGGGAAAATGTATCTGATATGGTAAATGATTCATTTGGATGTTTATTAATTACACATTACCAAAGACTTCTAGACTACATTAAACCTACTCATGTTCATATAATGATTAATGGACGTATAGTTAAAACGGGAACAAGTGAACTTATCAGTAAAATAGATAAAGAAGGATATTCTTGGGTTAAAAAAGAACTTGGTATTCAAATTGAAAGTGATGAAAAAGAAACTCACGTGCTTCTTGGTAGCTGTGCTAGAAAAGAGGCTAAATAATGAATGTTATTGATATTAGTTTAGAAAATAAACTTATAATTTCATCAGATACAATTATAAAAGGTAGGAATGATTTATTAGATATTACTTTTAAAGAAAATAGTAATTGTAAAGTTTTATTTATATCAGATGAAATTAAAGATATAAAAATAAATGTTTTACAAGATAGTAATATATTAATTGATTATCTTCATTTTAATGAAGTGAATCTTAATCGAACAATTAATATTTATAAGAATGCAAATCTTAAAGAAAAGGTTATTTCTGCATATGTAATTAATACTAACTTACAAGTTAACTTACAAGAAGAATATGCTAGTATTACATCTAATTATTTAATAGTTAGTAAAGATTTTAAATCTAATATTATACAAACAATTAATCATAATAGTAAAAATACTAACTCTAATATTGAAAATTATGGTATAAGTTTAGAAAATAGTCAAGTTAGCTTTGATACAACTGGAATTATAAAAAAAGGTAATTCAAAATCAGTTTGTAAACAATTGTCTCGTGGTATAATTTGTGGCAATAATTCTGCAGTTAAATCACTTCCAATATTATTAATTGATGAATATGATGTATCTGCTAATCATGGAGCGGCTATCGGTAAAATGTCTGATGATGAACTTTTCTATTTAATGAGTCGAGGGCTTAATAAAACAGAAGCGTTTAAGCTGATATTATCAGGAGTAATTAATCCATTTGTGGATAATTTAATAGAAGAATCTTATAAGGATAAAGTTAAAGATTCTATATATAATTTAATTTAAGGGTGATAATTATGAACATTACAAAAATAAAAAATGAGTTCCCTCAATTTAATACTCATAAAGATCTGTGTTACTTAGATAGTGCAGCTTCTAGCTTGAAACCTAAAAGAGTAATTGATAAGATGGATTATTATTATAATAATTTAAGCTGTAATGTTCATCGTGGTGTTTATCAAATGTCTTTTGAAGCGACAGATTTATATGAAAACGCAAGAAATATAGTAGCTAAATTTATAAATGCTGATTTTGAAGAGGTTGTCTTTACAAGAGGTGCTTCATCTGCACTTAATTTAGTCGCACTTTCATATGGTATGGCAAACATTAATGAAGAAGATGAAGTTGTTACATCTGAACTTGAACATCATTCATCACATATGCCGTGGTTTAATGTTTGTAAGGTAAAAGGTGCTAAACTTAAATATATACCTCTTACAGATGAAGGTAGAATCACTGTTGAAAATTTTTTGAGTGTCTTAACTGATAAAACTAAGGTTGTAGCACTGACTTATGTATCTAATGTAATGGGCTACATTACACCTCTTAAAGAAATTATTAAAATATGTCACGAAAGAGGGATTGTTGTAAGTGTAGATGCGGCACAAGCTGTTCCTCATATGAAAATAGATGTCAAAGAACTTGATTGTGATTTCTTATCTTTTTCAGGTCATAAAATGTTAGGACCTTCTGGAATTGGTGTTTTATATGGAAAAAAGAGTCTACTTGATAAAATGGAGCCAATTGAATTTGGTGGAGATATGGCTGATTTAGTTGATAAAGAAAGCCAAACTTATAAAGATTCACCTTATAAGTTTGAAGTGGGAACTCCTTTAATAGCTGAGGCTATAGGTTTAGGTGAAGCGTGTTTAATGCTTGAAGAAATCGGCCTTGATGAAATTTCATCATATGAAAATATGTTGGCTCGCAAGGCTATAGAACTTTTAAGTGAAATTGAAGATGTAGAAATATATAATAAAAATACAGATACTGGTGTTATAGCGTTTAATATTAAAGGAGTTCATCCTCATGATGCAGCTAGTATTTATGATAAAAATAATGTATGTATAAGAGCTGGTCATCATTGTGCACAGCTGATTACTAACTTTTTAGGTCAAATATCTACAACTCGTGCATCATTTTATTTATATAATACATTAGATGATGTTTATAAATTTGTAGATAGTGTTAAAGAAGCAAGTGATTTTTTTAAAAGCTTCTAAGGAGGAATTATGTCTAATATTCAAGAATTATATCGAGCTGTAATAATGGATCATGCTAAAAATCCTAAAAATAAAGGTTTAACTAAAGATCCTAATTATAAATTTGTTCACTTTAAAAATCCTTCTTGTGGGGACGATATTAACGTTGAAGTTAAAATTGAAGATGGTGTTATTAAAGATGTAAGACAAGATGGTAGAGGTTGTTCTATTTCAATGTCTTCCGCTTCGGTAATGTCAGATTGTCTAAAAGGAATGGAAGTTTCTAAGGCATTAGAAGTTATTAATGATTTTTTTGAGCTTGTTAAAGGTAATGATGTTAAATATGAGGAAGAATTAGGTGAAGCTATAGCTTATAGTGGAGTTAGTCAATTTCCTGCAAGAATTAAATGTGCAACACTTGCATGGAAAGCTTTAGAGCAAGCTTTAAAGGAGGCTGAAGGCCTTGAAAAATAATGAAGAATTAATTTCTGAAGATTATAAATATGGCTTTGTAACAAATACTAAAAGTGTACTTGATTCAGGTAAAGGATTAAATAAAGAAGTTGTAGAGTTTATATCTAAGGCTAAAGGTGAACCTGATTGGATGAAAGAATTTAGACTTAAAAGTTATGAATCTTTTAAAAATCAAGAAAATCCTAAATGGGGGCCTGATTTATCTAGTATAAACTTTGATGATTATACATATTATATAAAATCTACAGAACGTCAAGGACATACTTGGGAAGAAGTGCCAGAAGAAATAAAAGAAACTTTTGAGAAATTAGGAATTCCAGAAGCAGAAAGAGAATTCTTAGCTGGTGCGTCTACTCAATTTGAGTCTGAGGTAGTATATCATAATAATTTAAAAGAATTAGATGATTTAGGTGTTATATTTACAGATACAGATACAGCCCTTAAGGAATATCCAGATCTTTTAAAGGAATATTTTGGTAAGATTGTACCACCTTCTGATAATAAATATGCAGCGCTTAATAGTGCTGTATGGAGTGGTGGTTCATTTATATATGTACCAAAAGGGGTTAAACTTCAAAAGCCTGTTCAATCATATTTTAGAATAAATAGTGAAAGAATGGGACAATTTGAAAGAACACTTATTATTGTAGATGAAGGAGCGTCTATTCATTATGTAGAAGGATGCACAGCTCCTCAATATTCTAAAGATTCACTTCACGCAGCTGTAGTTGAAATATATGTAAAAAAAGGTGGATATTGTAGATATTCAACTGTACAAAACTGGTCTAATAATATTGTAAACTTGGTAACTAAAAGAACTTTAGTTGAAGAAGATGGTACAATGGAATGGATAGATGGAAATGTTGGGTCTGGTATTAATATGAAATATCCTGCATGTATATTAAAAGGTGCAAGAGCTAAAGGTACTTGTATTACAGTAGCGTTTGCATCAAAAGATCAATTCCAAGATACTGGTGCTAAGATGATTCATATAGGTGAAAATACTACATCTACAATTATATCTAAATCAATTTCACGTGGTGGAGGTAAAGTTAATTACAGAGGTATGGTAAGAGCTTTAGAAGGTGCTAAAGGTGCAAGAAGTCATGTTGAATGTGATACCCTAATTTTAGATGATATATCATCTTCAGATACAATTCCATTAAACGAAGGTAGAAACGATGAAATGTATATTGAACATGAAGCATCTGTATCTAAAGTAAATGAAGAACAATTATTTTATTTGATGAGTAGAGGTCTTTCTGAAGAAGAAGCTACTAAAATGATTGTAATGGGATTTATTGAACCTTTTGCTAAAGAACTTCCTATGGAATATGCAGTCGAATTAAATAGATTGATTAATTTAAATATGGAAAATTCAATAGGTTAAAATACTAAAAGATAAGTCGATATTGATTTATCTTTTTCTATATACCTTGTTGATTTGCTACAAAAAAAAATTATATAATAATATTAACGGTGGTGAATTAACAATGATTTATAATATGATAGCCTTAAATAATATTTATAAAAATGTTTCTAATTTAAATCAAAAAGTATCATTAGAATGTAAAAAGGGGAAATTATATAGAATTAAAAGAGGATTATATAGTACAAATATCGATAAAGACGCACCAATAATTGCGAATTTGTGTTGTGAACCTTCATACATATCATTTGAATATGCACTTTCTTATTATGGAATGATACCCGAATTAGTATCTATGTTTACTTGTGCATGTTTTAAAAAGAAAAATTATAAGAAGTTTTCAAGTAATGGTTATGTATTTGAATATAGAAGTATACCAGATGCATCATATCCTTATTTGGTTGATTATTTAAAAAATGAAGATGGAATTAGATATAAAATAGCAAGTAAAGAAAAAGCGTTACTTGATATTTTATATAGTAAGTATAGTGTTAGAAGTTTCAAAGATTTAGAATACTTATTATTTAATGACTTAAGAATAGATGAAGATTGTCTAGAAACATTAAATAAAGAAGAATTATTTACAGTAGGGCCATTATATCATTGTAATACCATTAATACTTTTTTAAGATATTTGAAACGATTAATTTCACTCAAGTTATAGAAGAAGCAGAAAGATTTATAATCCAAAGAGAAGATTTATCTTATTATTCAAAATAACTCTTCCTTCAAATGATAGATAAAATTGTTTGTTAATATATATTAATGAATAATTTACTAATAATTGTAAATAATAAATATATAAAATGTTATTGACAAATAGAATTTAAAGTTGTAAAATTAAAGTAGTAATAGGAATCATTCCTATTTTGGAGGTAACATGAGTAAGCAAAAAGATTTAATAAATAAAATAATAAAAGAATCTATGCTACACTTAACTGCCGAAGAAATATTTACATTAGCTAGAAAGGAAATGCCTAATATATCTTTAGGTACTGTTTATCGTAATTTATCAGTATTAAATGATGAAAAAGAAATAAGAAAGTTTACAAATGATGGTACTGATTTTTATGATAAATCATGGAACCCTCATGGTCATATAATATGTCCGTGTTGTGGTAAAATTGATGATTATAATTCATCTTTAATAACTCAAATATTAACTAAGGATTTGAATGAATTTATATCATATCAATTAACCATTTCTAAAAAATGTAATAATTGCAAAAACATAAAAGATAAAGGAGATTATTAAAATGTCAAGATACGAAGGAACTCAAACAGAAAAAAATCTAGAAGCCGCTTTTGCAGGTGAATCACAAGCAAGAAATAAATATACTTATTTCGCTTCAGTAGCAAGAAAAGAAGGCTATGAACAAATCGCAGCTATCTTTGAAGAAACTGCTTTAAATGAAAAAGAACATGCTAAGATGTGGTTTAAAGAACTTGGTGGAATTGGAGATACAAAAGCTAATTTACATGCGGCCGCAGCTGGTGAAAACTATGAATGGACTGATATGTATGATGAATTTGCAAAAACAGCTGAAGAAGAAGGTTTCAAGGATTTAGCATGGAAGTTTAGAGCTGTTGGTAAAATTGAAAAAGCTCATGAAGAACGTTATTTAAAACTTTTATCAAATGTTGAGATGCAACAAGTATTTGAAAAGTCTGAAGAAGTTATGTGGAGATGTAGAAATTGTGGTCATTTAGTAATTGGTAAGAAAGCACCTGCTATTTGTCCTGTATGTAATCATGCTCAAAGCTATTTTGAAGTAGACGCTAATAATTATTAAAATATATGGTACTAAGATTAATTTCTTAGTACTTTTTAAATTTTATAGATTGTTATAAAAATATATAAATAACAACATCTAAAATGGCGCAAACGTGATAAAATGGGTTAAAAATAGTGGCGCAAACGTGAAAATCAAGGCAAAAAACAATGGCGCAAACGTGATAAAATGAATTTAGATATGAATTATTATAAAATTTTTTAGAAGGTGATTTCATGTTTGAGACAAAAAAAATAGAATTTAAACGAAAAGTTTATGATAAGATGCTACAATGGAAAGAAAAGTATGCTCCGAATTATGCTCTATTTTTAAGGGGTCCTCGTCGTGTTGGTAAATCAACTCTTGCAAATAAATTGGCAAGAGAAGAATATAAAAGCTTTATTGAAATAAGATTTGACACGGTTCCTCATGAAATAAAAGATTTATTTATTAATTCGTTAGAGGACCTAGATTCTTTTTTTATAAAACTGCAATTCTTTTATAAAAAGAAATTATATCCTCGAGAATCTTTAATTATTTTAGATGAGGTACAGTTATTTCCATAAGCACGACAAGCTTTAAAAACATTATTAGAAGATAAGCGTTTTGATTATATTGAAACTGGATCATTAGCTTCTATCACGAAAAAATCTAAGAATATTCTAATCCCTTCAGAAGAATATTCAATCGATGTACTTCCAATGGATTTCGAGGAATTTCTATTAGCTAAAGGTGATGAATTCTCTTATAGTATAATGAAAACTCATTTTGAAAAACTTAAACCTTTTGGAGATTTGCATAAATCACTGATGTATTCTTATCGTGAATATATGTTGGTTGGCGGAATGCCTCAAGCAGTTGATGCTTATATTAATACAAAAGATTTTGGGGAAACTGATTTTATAAATCAAAATATATTAAAGTTATATGAAAATGATATGGATAATCAACAAGAGGAAAATCCTACATATGTTAAGAATTTGTTTTGGCACATACCTTCTGAATTGTCTAAGCACGATAAAAAATATAACCTATTGCATCTGGATTCTAATGCTAGATTAAGAGAATATAAAGGCCCATTAAATTGGTTAAATGAAGCGATGATTATAAATATTGCAGAAAATGTTAATGACCCTAGTGCAGCGTTTAATTTGTCAACAATTAATCCTTCTTTTAAATGTTATATGATGGACACGGGTTTGTTAGTTTCACTAGCGTATAAAAATCAAGATTATTTAGAAAATGAATTATATAGAGCAATTCTATTTGATAAACTCCATATTAATGAAGGTATGATAGTTGAAAATATAACAGCGCAAGCGCTAAGAAGTAAAGGCGACATAATTTACTACTATAAAAAAATTGATAAAGAAAAAAAGAAAACTATAATGGAAATTGACTTTTTAATTAGGAGAAATAATAAAGTAATTCCAATCGAGGTTAAGTCTTCATCTTCTGATTCTATTGTATCATTAAAAAAATTCAAATCTACTTTTTCATGTAAGATAGGTCTTCAATACGTACTTCATGATGGAGATATTAAAAGAGAAGACGAAATAATATATCTTCCATATTATATGGCAAGTTTCTTATAAAACTTTTTATTTCTAGCAATTAAAGAAGTTAAAAATTTAGAAATTATATTGATTTTTAAAATAATAAATAAGAAAGATAAAATAAGAATTAAGAATAATGTATAATTTTTTAATTTGTAAATATTTATGATAATATAATTATATGCTAAAATATTAATAAGTAGTGAGGTGTATTAATATGAAAAAAATTTTTGAAGAATTTAAAAAGTTTGTATCACGTGGAAATGTAATGGATATGGCTGTAGGTACTATTATAGGTGCTGCCTTTACAGCTATAGTAACTGCACTATCAAATGGTATTTTAAAACCAATCATTAATATGATTTTATATTATTGTTTCGGCGGAGATAGTGATGCTTTAGGTAAAATGTATACAGTACTTGTTAAAGTATATACATATGAAGATGGAGTACAAGTTTTAGATTTAAATAATTCTATTTTAATAGACTGGGGTGCATTTATAAGTTCTGTAATAAATTTCTTTTTAGTAGCTATTGTACTTTTCTTAATTATTAGAACATTTAATAACATAAAAGAACAAACATCTAACATAGAAAAAAGAATTGAATTTAAAAAGTCTAAGAATATTAAATTATCCAAAAAAGAAAAGGCTTATTTAATAAAAAAGGAAGAAGAACAAGCTAAGAAAAAAGAAGAAGAAAATAAACCACAACCTAAAGATCCAATTATTTCCTTACTTGAAGAAATAAGAGATTCTTTAAATAAGGATTCAAAAGAGTAACGGATATACAATAAATGAATTACTGCTGTAATCTTATTATATTTAAGATTACAGTTTTTCTTTTTAATAATGTAATAATTAAAAACTAATTCATATATTAATAATAGGTGTTAAATTTGAATAATATATATTTTAAAAAAGTAGGTAATCAAGATAAGAATTTAATTATGTTACATGGATGGTTAGGTAACAATTTAAGTTTACTTCCACTTGCAAATTGTTTAAAAGATGAATATACATCATACTTACTTGATATACCAGGTTTTGGTATGTCTTATATAGATAAGTCTTATACTTTAGAAGAAGTATCTAATATGATATATAAGTTTATATTAGAAAACAATATACAAAATCCTATAATAATAGGTTTCTCATTTGGAGGTAGAATAGCTTTAAAATTAGCAGAACTTTATAATTATAAAATAGTATTAATATCTACACCTATTTATGACTATAGGAGTATATTTACTAAAAACAAATTAAAATTCTATAAATTATTTAAAATATACAAACCTTCTTCTGATTATTTAATGTCTAATGATATTCAAAAATCAATAATGAAAAATATATTTAAAGATATGAAAAATATAAATTTAAATAATATTAAATCTGATGTACTTATAATTTATGGAAATAAAGATAAAGTAGTTCCTAAATGTGTTGCAAAATATGGAAAAAAACATATACGTAATTCAATGTTAATAAAGTTAAATGGAGATCATTTTGCATATTTAAATGATTTAAATAAAACACAAGCGGTGATAAGAGAATATGCTAAATAATATATTATGGTTTACTATAATACAAATATCTTCATTGTTTTATATAACTATATACCAACAAACTCATTATAATATAAAAGAATATTTAATATATATTAAAAGACATTTATCATTAATAATGCTTAATTTTATTATGTTTTTAATATATTTAATAAGTAATAATATAATGTTCATAATAAGTACTTTATTATATTTAATATACTATCTTTATATACTATATACTTTAAGAATCAAACTTAAATATACTAAAAGAATAATAAGATTAATACTTTCAAATCTAATATTTAATATATTATTAGTAAAATCAAACTTATATATTTTATATCCAGTATTAATAATAATAAATTATTATATTTTAAATATAATAGAAGAACATATTAATCATAGATATCATAAGAAAGCTTTAAATAAATTAAATGATTATAATAATGATATAATAGCAATTACAGGCTCGTTTGGTAAAACATCTACTAAGTATTATATGAGTCAAATATTAAATGAATTAAATGTTTTTTCTACTAAAAAATCATATAATACTTTAAATGGTATTTCATTACAAATCAATAATGATTCTAATTTAAACTTATATGATAAATTAATATTAGAATTTGGTACATCAAATAAAGGTGAAATATTAAAATTAACAAGTACTTTTAAACCTAATATATGCATTTTAACATCAATAGGACATATGCATCTAAATAGTTTTAAAAATATAGATAATATCATAATAGAAAAAATATCTATATTTAATAACTTGAAGACTAATGATTTAAGTATTATTAATATAGATAATGAATATTTAAATAATATTAAACTAAATACTAAAGCTTATATCATTACATATGGTAAAAATGGTGATTTTAGATATGAAATTAAATATGATGAAGTATATATTTATGCATATGATAATTTAATACTTAAGTTTAAACAAAATAATAAAGATATTATAGATATCTCTAATATATTACCAAGTATAATTCTAGGATTTATTTATAATTTAAATATAGATAAAATCATCTATAATATAGATAATTTAAAAAGGCCTTTAAATAGACAAAATATATATAATATAAATAATTCTACAATTATTGATGATTCATTTAATTCTAATATAAATGGAGCATTAAAAGCTATAAATATATTAAATAGTTATACTAATAAATCTAAATGTATAATCACACCTGGATTTGTAGAATGTGACTCTATAATTAATGAATTATATATAAATTATGCAAATATGATTAATAATACGTGTGACTATGCATATATTGTTAAATCTTATAATTCTAATATTCTATATGATTTAATAGATATTAAAAAAGAATATATTTCAAATGTTAATAAAGCTCTAAGTATAGCGATAAATAGATTTGATGTAATATTAATAGAAAATGATATACCTGATATTTATAAATAAATTCTTATTTAATTACATATATTTATTTAGGTGATTTAATGAGTATTGCAATACTTTGTGGTGGAAACTCTTCTGAACATGAAATATCTATTATTAGTGCCTTAACTATTTATAATAAATATAAAGACTTTAAATTTTTATATTTAGATAAATCAAATAATTTATTTCTAATTAAAAAGCCTACTACAGATAATATAATTAATAAAAAAGGAAGAAAAGTATATTTTAAAAATAGTAAAGTATATAATACTGATATAGATTTTATTATATTAATAAACCATGGATATCTTATAGAAGATAGAATAAGTGGAATACTTGATTTTTATAATATTAGATATTTAGGTAGTGGTTTGTATTCTAGTATAATATCAATGGATAAATGGCTTACTTATTTATTATTAAAATATAATAATATAATACAAGTAGATAAACAATTATATAATGAAAATATTAGTATAGATTATCCTGTAATTTTAAAACCAGCAAGATGTGGCTCTTCTTTAGGTATACATATATGTAATAATAAAGAAGAACTAGAATATTTTAAATATGATAGTTTAAAATATGATAATAAATTAATAATAGAAAAGTATTTAGAAGATAAGGATGAATATTGTACAGCATTCTATTTTGATGGAAAAGATATAATCATGTCTAAAGTAGAAAAAAATGAATATGACAATGATATATTTGATTTTGATAATAAGTATTTAACTAATAATAAAGGATTTAATCATCATTTTATAAGTGATGATAATATTGTAAATAATATATATGAAATAGGTAGTAAGGTATATAAAATACTTGAATGTAAAGATATTGTAAGAATAGACTTCTTTATTAAAGATAATATAATCTATTTAAATGAAGTAAATACATTACCTGGCAGTTTATCTTATTTTTTATTTGATGATTTTGATAAAGTATTAAATACTTTAATTGATAGGCATTTGAATGAATTTAAAGTAAACAATCTTGAAGTTAATAAAGATATTTTAAAATATAATAATAAATTAAAATAAGTAAATTATGTGAAAAAACTTGTTTAAATTGTAAATGCTAATAAATTATGCTATAATTTTTTTAAATTAAAGGTTGGTGTTATATATGAAAACATTAGCGAGTGCTTCTCAAAGGTTTTTAGCTTTTGTAATAGATGGAATAATTATTAGTTTTTTTAGTTTCATAGTAGCTTTGTTATTGGGTTTAATATTTTCTTTAGAAGAACCAATTCTTCAAGAACCTTCAGAAGATGTCAAATCTGAAGTTATAGTATATATAAATGATTATTTAAGTGAAGTTTTGGGGAATGATTTATTAGAAGAAGATGCAGATATTACTTTAGTAGCTACATATTTTTCTGCAATGGATGAAGAAGATGTTACATCTTATTTTAGTAATTATATTAATTCTGATGAGATATTATCATTTTATAATAAATGTATTGATTATCAAAAAGAATATACAAAATATACTATTTATAATTTACTTGTAACTTTACTAAGTTATTTCATTATAATGATTATCTACTATGATATTATAGGATATTTATGGAAATATCAAACAATAGGTAGATTGATAATGAAAATTAAAGCTGTAACTTATGATGGAACTGATATAAATCCAACTAAATTATTATTAAGAGATGTTGTGGGATTTGGACTATTTAATTTATTGAATGTATGTTGTGGTCTTGCTTTAATAATTAACTGGTATAAAATATATAAACAAAATGTATCTGTTGGAGATGCATTTAGTCAAACTAGAATGATAAGATATGATAAAGCTGCACAGGATTACGAAAAGAGTATGAATAATAATATGTATAAGAGTGACATTAATTTTTCTAAAGATGACACTTATAATAATGGAGATACAGAAGTGATTAATATTAAGCCACTATATAATAATAAAGAGGAGTCAAATCAAAAAGTTGAAAATAATGATATTATTGATATTGATGATATGATAGAAATAGATGAAGCTTGTGATGAATAATGAAAAGATATTTTATTTATTTTAAACAAAATGAACTTGAGGATAACGGGATTAAAGAGTTAGTATTTTCTCTTTTAGGTGCTTTAGAACCTGTTGAGTATAATGATTGTTATATTTATGTATTTAATAATAATGAAGATTTAATGTTTGAAGAAACGATTAAGGCTTACATGTATGATTTAAATATTAAGTTTAAATGTTTTATTTCAAATGACATTAAAGAAGATGAAATATTAACTCATTATAATATGATTTATAATATTTTAAAGTATATAGATAAAGAAGAACTTTTTTATGAAAATACATTACTTGATTATATAATTGGGTATAAACAAGATGTAAACAGAAGTATTATTTTAAAAGAATATTCTAATGATTTAGAAATGATATATATTATAAAAACATTCATAAATAACGACTTAAATATATTACAAACATCTAAGAATTTATACATGCATAGAAATACATTAATTAATAAGTTAGATAAATTTTTAAATATAACAGGATATGATTTAAGAAAGTTTAAAGATGCGTATGTTATTTACACATTAATAAAGTAAAGAGTAGGGTTCTACTCTTTTACTATTTTTATATGAGGTAAGCTTATGAAAAAAAGAAGAAATAAGATTATAAAAAGATCAATTATATTTACATTACTTGGAATAATATTATATTTGGTATGTATGATAGTAATTCCACCACTTGTAAGTAATGAAAGAGATTATGATGGTATTACAAATGATATATATCAAAATGAAAGAGTATGTTTAGTTGAGGATAATAAAGAAGCTTTAATTTGGAGACTTAAATTAATAGATATGGCACAAGAAGAAATTATCATCTCTACATTTGATTTTAGATGTGATAATAGTGGTACTGATATTATGTCTTCTTTATATAACGCAGCTTGTCGTGGAGTTAAAGTTAAAATCATAATGGATGGATTAATTGGGTTTGTGCAACTTAATGATTCTAAGGATTTTAAAGCTTTAACATGTCATGAAAATATTGAAGTTAAGTTTTATAATCCAATCAATTTAATTAAATTCTATTCTATAAATTATCGATTACATGATAAATATTTTATTATAGATAATTATGCATATATTGTTGGTGGAAGAAATGTAAATGACCTATTTTTAGGAGATTATTCTAATAAGAACAACTTTGATAGAGATGTAGTTGTTATAAATGGTACAAGTACTAATTCATCTTTATATGAACTAAAAGAATATGCCAGAGATGTATGGAATTTAGATTGTGCAAAGAATAAAAAATATAAAGGATATTCTAATAAAAATTTACTTTCTCATTATAAAGAAATGAAAAATCAATATAATGATGAAATTGAAGATTTAAATATTGATAGTAAAGTATTTGAAGTTGAAGAATTATCTTTAATGACCGGAGATGTTATTAATAAGAATAAAAATCCTTATGTATTTGATAAAATAATTGATAAGCTATCCGATGCAAAAGAAAGTGTATTAATACAAACTCCATATTTTATATGTGATGATTATATGTATGAAGAACTTACTAAATTAAGTTTAAATGTTGAAGTTTCAATGTTGACGAATAGCGTATCTACTAATGATAATCCGTGGGGTGCATGTGATTATATTAATGAAGAGAAGAAAATATTAAAAATGGGTATGAATATTTATCAATGTCACGGAAGTAAATCTATGCATACAAAAACAATATTAATTGATGATGATATTTCAATAATAGGTTCTTATAATGCAGATATTAGAAGCTCTTACTTAGACACTGAAATGATGATTTGTATTAAAAGTAAAGAATTTAATAAAATGGTATCTAAGGAAATTGAAAGTTTACAATCTAAGTCAAAAATAACATCAAAAGATGGAAAAATATCATATGGAGATAACTTTACAGAACGTAAAATGCCATGGTATAAAAGTGTACTCTATTTTATATTAAGAATGATATTAAAGCTTGTTAGATATTTATTATAATTTTTAAAGAATGTGCACTTTGTACATTCTTTTTTAGTTTAAAATTTGATAAAATATTTTCGTATTAAAAATTGGAGGAATTAATTATGGCAACATTAAGCTTTAAAAATATTAATAAAATTTATCCAAATGGTACACAAGCTGTATTTGATTTTAATCTTGAAGTACAAGATAAAGAATTCATTTGTTTCGTAGGACCATCTGGTTGTGGTAAATCTACTACACTTCGTATGATCGCAGGACTTGAAGAAATTTCTGCAGGTGAACTTTGGATTGATGATAGAATGGTAAATGACGTATCTCCTAAGGATCGTGACATCGCAATGGTTTTCCAATCTTATGCACTTTATCCACATATGTCTATTTATGAAAATATGGCATTTGGTTTAAGACTTAGAAGAATTGACCGTGACGTTATTAAAGAAAAAGTTCAACAAGCTGCTGAAATTCTAGGACTTACTCCTTATTTAGACCGTAAACCTCGTCAACTTTCAGGTGGTCAATGTCAAAGAGTTGCACTTGGACGTGCTATCGTTCGTGATGCTAAGGTATTCTTAATGGACGAACCACTTTCTAACCTAGACGCTAAACTTCGTGTTTCTACTCGTGGAGAATTAATTAAATTACATAGACGTTTAAATGCAACTACAATTTATGTAACTCATGACCAAATCGAAGCGATGACTATGGCTTCAAGAATTGTTTGTATGAAAGATGGACGTATTCAACAAGTTGGTACTCCAAAAGAAATTTATGCTCATCCTCATAATGTATTCGTTGGAGGATTCATTGGTACTCCACCTATGAATTTTATTGAAGGTACTGTAGATGAAAAGGGTATTTTTACAACTTCTAAGGAAAATGTTAAGATTGAAGTGCCAAAAGGTAAACTTCAATTATTAAAGATCAAAGATTTCATTGGTAAGAAAGTATATTTAGGTATCCGTCCTGAAAATATTCACGATGAACGTGATCCAATTATGTTTGAAACTTATCCAAACGCAGTTGTTAATTGCAAGGTTAAGATTTCTGAACTTTTAGGTGCTGAAACTAATATCTATACTGAAGTTGGTGGATGTAGTTTAATTGCGTCTGTAGATTCTCGTTCAGATTTAACATTTGATTCTGATGTTAAGCTTGTATTTGATATGAACAAGTGTCATTTCTTTGATATAGAATCAGAAATTAACGTTGCAGATTTATAAAAAAACGATGTCATCTTTAATTAGATGGCATTTTTTAAAAGAAATATTGATTGAATTTAATTGTCATTAGTTCTTTTTATGGTATAATAGATTATGTAAAGTCATTAATCGTAATGGAGGTAATAAAATGGCTAAAAAAGTAATTACAGATTTAAATCTTAAAGGTAAAAAAGTATTAATTAGAGTTGATTTTAATGTTCCTATGAAGGATGGAGTTATCACTGATGACAACAGAATTCGTGAAGCATTACCAACAATTAAATATGTTATTGAAAATGGTGGAAAAGCAATTGTATTTTCTCATTTAGGACGTATTAAAGAAGAAGCTGATTTGGCTAAGAATTCTTTAGCACCTGTTGCTAAACGTTTAGAAGAATTAATTGCAACTCCTGTTAAGTTTGTACCAGTTACACGTGGTGAAGAACTTGAGGCTGCAATTAATAGAATGGAAGAATCTCAAATCGTAATGTTTGAAAACACTCGTTATGAAGATTTAGATGGTAAGAAAGAATCTAAAAATGATCCTGAGCTTGGTGCATACTGGGCATCACTTGGTGATGTATTTGTAAATGATGCATTTGGTACAGCTCATAGAGCTGCTGCATCAAACGTAGGTATCGCAGCTAATATTAAAGAAACTGCAGCAGGATTCTTACTTGAAAAGGAAATTAAGTTTATTGGAGGAGCTGTAGATAATCCTCAAAGACCTTATGTAGCAATACTTGGAGGTTCTAAGGTTTCTGATAAGATTGAAGTTATTAGTGCACTTCTTGAAAAAGCTGATAAGTTAATTATCGGTGGAGGTATGATGTTCACTTTCTTAAAGGCTCAAGGATATAACGTTGGTAAATCTAAATGTGAAGATGACAAAGTTGAACTTGCAAGCGAATTATTAAAGAAAGCTAATGGTAAGATTATTTTACCAGTTGATACAGTAGTAGCTAAAGAGTTCTCTAATGATGTTGAATTTAAGACAGTTTCTATTGATTCAATCGCAGATGATGAAATGGGTCTAGATATTGGTCAAAAATCAGTTGAAGAATTTGCAAATGTAATTAAGACTGCTAAAACTGTTGTATGGAATGGACCTATGGGTGTATTTGAAATGTCTAACTATGCTCATGGTACAATAGGTGTATGTGATGCAATCGCAAACCTTGAAAATGCTAATACAATCGTTGGTGGTGGAGATTCAGCAGCTGCTGCAATTCAATTTGGATATAAGTCTAAATTCTCTCATATTTCTACAGGTGGAGGAGCATCTTTAGAATATCTTGAAGGTAAACAATTACCTGGTATTGTTTGTGTAAATGATAAGTAGTATTTATTAGTATAAAATATTTACCTAAGAAAGGACTTAGAAAAATGGAAAAGGAAATTTTAGTTAAAAGTACAGTAGGATTACATGCTAGTTTAGCAGCTAAAGTTGTTCAAGCAGCTTCTAAATATGCAGTTGATATTAATTTACATTATCATGATAAGGTAGTAGATGTAAAATCTATCTTAGGCTTAATGTCTCTTGCTGTACCACAAGGTGAAAATGTAAAAATAGTAGCCTCAGGAGATCAAGCACAACAAGCTATTGAAGAAATTGCGGATTTATTAGAAAAATAATAGAAAGGAGCGGGTGTCAATGCGTAAGCCAGTTGTGGCTGCAAACTGGAAAATGTTCAAAACTCGTGATGAAGCTTTACAATTCATCTATGCAGTAAATGATCAGGTTCCAAGCAAAGATATCCTAGAAACAATAATTTGCGCTCCTGCAATTCATTTAAGAAGTCTTGTTAAAAGACAGGGTGACAATATAAGAATAGGTGCTCAAAATATGCACTATGCAGAAGAAGGGGCATATACTGGAGAAATTTCTCCTAATATGCTCGTTTCTACTGGAGTATCTTATGTAATTATTGGTCACAATGAACGAAGAAGATATAATAATGAAACTGAAGAAGATGTTAATTTAAAATTAATAGCTGCTTTAAAAAATCATATTACACCGATTGTTTGTTTAGGTGAAACTGAAGAACAATTTGAACATGCGGATACTGACTATATTCTAAGAGAACAAGTTAGAACGGCATTTAAAGGTGTTAAAAAGCAAAATGTTTCTAGTGTTATATTGGCATATGAGCCTATTTGGGCTGTTGGTACTGGAAAGTCAGCACCAAGTGATTTAGCTGATCAGAAGTGTGGTTTAATTCGTAAGATTATTGGTGATCTTTATACTAAAGAAGAAGCTGATAAGATTAGAATTTGTTATGGGGGATCTGTATCTCCTGCAAATTGTTACGAACTTATGAGTAAACCTAATATTGATGGAGCTTTAATTGGTGGAGCTGCACTTGATTCTGGTAAATTTATTAAAATGTGTGATGAAGCCCTTAAAACTTTAGAAAATAATGAAAGTGTAGAGTCTTAGTGATTCTACATTTTTAAATTAATGTAATTTTCTTTGTGATTTCACTTGTACATTTTTTATAATTGATCTGGGAAATGTTTTTACTTATTTATAAAACATAATCGGATTTGAAGGAAAGTATTTAAATCTTGATTAGTTAATTTCGATATGATAATATGTTTACAATAAAGGAGTTTAAGTTAGTATGATTGATTTAAAGAATATAAACAAGGTATATGATAATAAAAAATGTGTCTTAAATGATGTTAATATATCTTTTACGACACTGGGCTATATTCTATTATAGGAAGAAGTGGAACAGGAAAGACTACTCTTATAAATATTATTTCAGGTCTTGATACACAAACTAGTGGAGAGATAATTCATAATTATTCAGATGATTATTTTTCAACAATAGTATTTCAAGATTCTCAATTAATAGAAGGATATACAGTATACGAAAATATAAAATTAATAATGGAATTATTTAATTGTTTAGATGAAAAACTATTATTAAACACTTTAGATAAATTTGATTTAACAAATATTAAAGATTCTAAAATTGAAAAAATTTCTGGTGGAGAAAAACAAAGAGTATCAATTATAAGAGCTTTACTTTCTAAAAAAACTGTTATTATATGTGATGAACCAACTAGTGCACTAGATGAAGAAAATGCACTAATTGTTTCAAACGTATTAAAGGAAATTTCAAAAGAAAGATTAGTCATTGTAGTTACTCATGATAAAGAATTCTTTACAGATATAAGTGATGGAATTTATGAGATTAAAGATGGAAATATTCAAGAAATTATGAAGGTAGATCTAAGTAATTCAAATAAAAACATTGAAGTTTTAAAACCACAAGTAAGGACTCAAAATCTATTTAATTTAAGTTTTTATCAATTTAAGAAGAATCTTGCTAGAATAATTACGTACTCGATTTTCTTACTCATTTCAATATTTTTCTTAACATATTCACTAAATTTTTTATATACTAGTGAAGCGAAGAAAGTATCAAAAGCTTATAATCAAGAGATTGTTGAAGAAGTGTCATTTCATAAAACATTTGAAGATAGCGATATTACATATAAAGAATCTTTAATTGATTTTGATTGGAATTCTTTGAATAAAAATGAAAAAAAGACAATATTTAAAAATATTTATATTAAATTTAATGGTTGTTATGAAAAGACAGATAAAATTATTTTAGCTGACGAATGTCCTACAAAAATTTTATATGGTACAAATGTTATTAATGATAATGAGGTTATTTTGCCAGAATTTTTTGCAAAACAATTTTGTGAAAATGTAAGTGAGTTATTAAATCAAAACATTGAATTTAATTATAACGAAAATAACAGTAAATTATATTTTAAAGTTAAAGTTGTTGGAATAAGCAACTCTAATCAAGGTAATGATTATAATTATTACGAAAAATATATATTTATAAACGAAAATACATATGATTCTACATATAATAATTTATCAAAACATTTTTATGCCACATATATTAGCCGTAGTATTCAGCAAACAACGATATGTAGTGTTTCAGAACAAACAAGTCAATGCTATTTAGGAAGAATGCCTGAAAAGGATGATGAGATTGTTGTTGGGATTGATTCTTATTTAGTAAGAAATGAATTGTTAACTGAAGAAGATTATATGGATTTTGAGAAATTATTAAATCGTGAACTTACAGTAAATTATTTTATACCGAGTTATTATGAATATAATGCTCGAACAACACTTGATTTTGCTTCTTTAGAATTCTATCCTAAAACATATATTATAGTTGGATTAACTAATTCTTACCATTATACTGTTACAGATAATGAATTTGAAAACATATATAATATGCATTATGAAAATAATAGATATGGAATAACTGTATTTAATGGTGTTACAACTAAAGAAGTTAAAAGAATGCATAATTTTGGTCTTACAGATATTTCAAACTATTCTGAAAAAATAGAAGATAATTTGAAATATCAAAACATTATTAATATATTACTGTTAGTTATATCTCTTATATTTTTATTAATTGGATTTTATATATCTGTCACATATATTAATGCAAGTAAAAGAAAGAAAACACGAATAATTGGTATATTTGCAAGTTTTGGCATAAATAAAAAAGATATGGTAAGTATTATATTTATTGATACAGTAAGTATAATGTTTATTGTGTCAATGGTAAATATGATTTTATCATCAATACTTACTGAACCAATTAATATGTTACTAAGAGATATTGAATTAGTTGATTATGGATTAACATCATTTTCAATCCTATCGATTTTAACTATGATATTAGTCTTATTTGTTTTTACTGGTATTTATTATTTACTATGTAAAAAGAAAATAAATAAAACTAATATAATTGATTTGGTATATGAAAAATAGAAAAGTTGAACATAAATATTTTATACAATTATACTACTAAATCAGAGTACATTATTTAATGAGAAAAAGAAAATAATGAAAGTGTAGAGTCTTAGTGCTTTACACTTTTTCTATAAAAAAAGTTTGGATAATCCCAAACTTTATTCATTTATTTTCTTCATCTTAGCTTCATATATAAGTATAGAAGCCGCAACTCCTACATTTAAACTATTATTAGAACCAAACATAGGAATGAATACTTTTTTGTGAGGATTATTATACCAACTATCATTAATTCCAAATCGTTCATGACCTACAACAATTGCAATTTTCCCTTTATAATCATAATCTTTATATGATAATCCTAAATTAGGTTCTCCTAAAAATATCTCATATCCATTATCAAGTAACCATTTTTGAGCTTCCTCATATGTAACTGAAGAAGTAGGTATTAATAAATTTGCACCACGTGATGCTTGACATAATTTAGCACTTTGGGGTTTAACGACAGCGTCAGTTAATATCATTGCGTTGAATTTGGTTGCTTCCATAGTTCTATAAATAGTACCAATATTTCCAGGTATTTCAAGTCTATCACATACAATAATTACTTCCTCATTTTTTAAATCATCTAAAGGATGGTTAATAAATTTAACTGTACATATTAATCCTGCAGAATTTTCTTTAAGTCTTAAAGATTCATAAGTTTGTTTAGATATTGTATATGTATTATTTGCAAGCTTCTCTATTTTTTTAATTAATAATAAAGTGTCTTCATGATATTCTATTTCGTCACAATATAAGAATGTTTCTACTTTATTATTTTTATTTACATATGCTTTAATACTTGATAAATCATCAACATATATTAAATCAGATTTATTAGATTTTTGAAGTTCCTTTAAATCTTTAATAATTTGATTATTCTTTGCAATTCTCATATTTATTCCTCATTTAAGAAATCTTTAATACATTTAACTGATTCTTCAGAAATAACATGTTCTATTTTACATGCATCTATTTGAGCTTGTTCTAAGGAAACACCAAATTTAGTTAATAATTTAGTAATAAGTTTTTCTTTATCATATGTTTTACTTGCAATTTCATAGCCTTTATCTGTAAGTTCAATTGAACCATTTTTATCAATTGTGATATATCCATTTTCTTTAAGATTTTTCATTGCAATTGAAACACTAGGTTTTGAAAATCCAAGTTCATTAACAATATCGATTGAACGAACTTTAGATAATTGTTCTTTTAGTTTTAAAATACTTTCTAAATAATTTTCAGCTGATTCTTGAATCTTCATTTATAATCACTCCGTTTATTTATAAAATGATTATAACATATTTTAATTAATATTCAAAACCTTATTGATTTTTTTTCTTTTTCTTCCTGTTAGATATATTTTTATTTATTTTATTATTTGTTATTATTGCATCATCTTCAAAATCAATACCTAAACTGTTAGCAACTTCAAGTTTAATTTCATCTTTATATTCGGATATTAGTCTTTCATCCATAATTGTATCTTTAAAATTATATTTTTCACTCATAATTTCACCATAAGTATTATTTGTATAAAACAAAAAAAATCTCTGGAAATTAATTCCAAAGATTTTAATTTTCTTATCTGTTGTAGAATTCTACGATTAATTGTTCGTTGATATCTCTTAAGAATTCATCTCTTTCAGGAACTCTTACTAAAGAACCTGTGAATGAATTTTCATCATAAGAAACATATTCAGGACGAGCAACAGTTGCTTCTAAAGAAGAAGTAACGATTACGAATTTTTTAGCTGAATCAGTTAAAGAAATCTTTTGACCAGCTTTTAATCTGTAAGAAGGGATATCTACTTTCTTACCATCAACAGTAACATGACCATGATTTACTAATTGACGAGCTTGAGCACGAGTACGTGCAAATCCTAAACGATAAACGATGTTATCTAAACGGCATTCTAATAATTTTAAGAAGTTTTCACCAGTTTTACCGCTCATTTTAGAAGCTTCAGCAAATACCTTACGGAATTGCTTTTCAGACATACCATATGTATATCTAACTCTTTGCTTTTCTTGTTGTTGGATACCATATTCCTTTAATTTTGTTCTAGCTTGACCATGTTGACCAGGTGCATAGTTTCTTTTAGCGATTTCTTTTCCAGTTTCGCTGATTGAATAACCAAGACGACGAGAAATTTTCCAGCTTGGTCCAGTATAACGTGACATATTAATTTCCTCCTATAATGTCTATATTTTTAGAGGTAAATGAATCGATATAATTAAATATTTGATCTATCAACAATTACCATCTTTCACCTAAAGCAGCCGAGATTACTAGATGCCTCCTATAGGGATTGGATATTTACCAAAGGGATTTAATTATTGCTGCGATTTTACCTGCCTTTAAAATTTTACTAAAAAGTATATAGTCTGTCAAGTGAAAATTGAGCATAGTAAGCTAAAAAATGTGTTTTTTATTGATTCTACCATTTTCAAATGATATAATTATTAAGAAATGAGTGATAATAAATGAAATTAGATAATAAAGAAGTAAAAGGAATTATCTTTGATTTAGATGGTACATTATTTGATTCTCTTGGTATGTGGGCAGAAATTGATAGAAATTTCTTTAAAAAGAGAAATATAGAAATGCCATCTGATTATGCAGATGCGATTGCACATTTAGGCCTAACTAAAGCTGCAAAATATACAAAAGAAAGATTTGATTTGCCCCAAACAGAAGAAGAAATAATTAAAGAATGGAACAATTCTGCTATAGATGCTTATACAAATGATATAAATATAAAAGAATATGTATATGAATTTTTAGTAAAATTAAAAGAAGAAGGTATTAAATTAGCTGTAGCTACTGCTAATAGCAAAGAGTTTTATATGCCTTGTTTAATAAGAAATAAAATAGATCATTTCTTTGACTTCATATGCGATGTATCTAAATTTAAAAATGGAAAAGATAGTCCTGAAATTTATATTTATACAGCGCAAAATTTAGGAGTAAAAATATCTGAATGTGCAGTATTTGAAGATATTCCTACAGCTTTAAAAACTTCATTCAATGCCGGTTTTATAACTGTTGCAGTTGATGATATACATGAACAAAATGTTATAGATTTAAAGAAAGAATATTCTCATCTATTTATTAAATCATATAAAGAATTATTAGATTAAAAAACAATCATTGCCACAGTGCAGTGATTGTTTTTTATATATTATTGATTATTAATTTCTTTATTTTCAATATATTTAATTAATTTAATTGCCCCATCAAATAAAATAGCACCTATTGCGTTACCAACACCCATTAATAAAAACCAAAGTAATACTTTTAAATTAAATATACCAGCATATGTGTAGTAACATGCATTTGCTACAACGTGTTCAAATCCACAAAGGATAAATAATGATATAGGCATAAATGCAAATAGTACCTTTCCAATAGTATATTCAACCTTTTTATGTCCTTCAACCGCAAGATAAATCATAACTCCACATAAAGACCCTAATATTAGAACTTCATACCAATTTTCATTTTGCTTAGTCTCAACTAAATTCTTGCAAAATGAAATTATATTATCATTAATTATATATGTAGATTTTAAGATACTAGAAAGAAGAATAACGCCCATTAAATTACCAGCTAAACATACAAGTAAATCTATGATATATTTGGGTTTATTATCAAGTGTATAACCTACTTTTCCAGTATATAACCAAAATTTAAAATGTATAATTGTAAACAGTCCAATTCCAAACATAAATGAACCAATTAATTTAAGTAAAAAACTACCTTGTGCTGCACAAACTAAAAAACAAGTTGCTCCAAACACTATACAACATCCAGCTAAGAATGAACTTATAAAAATTTTTAAATACCTCATAAAACTACTTCCTTTTTACAATACAAGGTTTATTTTACTCTTATTTAAAATAAATGTAAAGTTAAACTTTTATCTAAATTTTCTTTATGGTATAATCTTTTTAGAAAGGTTTCGGTAGTATGAAAAATAAAATTAAAATATATATGTTAGGTGATTCTACTGTATCATCTTTTAATGATACATCATATTTTTATCCTAGATATGGATATGGAACTAGAATGAAATGCTTTTTAGATGATAATGTAGAAGTTGTTAATTTAGCTTTGTCAGGTAGAAGTTCTAAAAGCTATATAAAAGAAGAAAATTATCAAATATTTAAAAATAGTTTAAATAGGGGAGATTATGTATTTATTGGATTTGGACATAATGATCAAAAATCAGATGATATTTCAAGATTTACAAATGCTTCTTTAGATATTAATAATCCTAATTCTTTTAAATATAGTTTATATAATAATTATATAAAATACATTATAGATAAAGGTGCAATACCAATACTTTGTACTCCAATATGCCGTATAACTAAAGATGAATTATATGAAGGGAATATTATTCATGAAACTATAAATGGTTCATATAAGAATTCAATTATGGAACTAGGCAATGAACTTAATGTTTTAGTTATAGATTTAACAACACCTACAATATTAGACGCTAAAGAGGGATTTAATAAAGCTATATATTTTCATGCAATGACAAATGGAAAATTAGTTGATGATAAACTTGTATGCGATCCTAAATCTGTTGACAAAACACATTTAAATTCGTATGGGGCTAAAGTTGTAGCTTATTATATATTATCGAAAATTAAAGAAAGCAACTTATCATTAAAAGACCATATTATTAATCTAAAAAGACCTAGTATAGATGAGCTTAAAATGAATCCTGAATTTAAATTGTCTTTATATGAAATTCCAAATTATAATACAAAAGATGAAGTATTTAATATAGAAATAGATGGATTTAAAAGTAGTGTGTTTGGAAATATTGGGACAACTGATTTAAAAGAAGATGGGTATACTATTTCATATGATAAAATGGATAAATCATTTACTATTGGACAAATAGGAAATAAAATATTAGGTGGGATTTGTGCAACAAGTGATACTATTTGTGGAGTATTTAAACAAATTCCATTAAATTTAAATTTTTCTATAAATTTAAAATGTAAAGTAGAAAAACTTAATTATAAGGAACAATCAGCATTTGGTATAATGTTAAGGGATGATATGTATTTAAATCAAAAAGTATCTAAAGTTATATGTGCATCTAATTTTGTAGTTGCAGGTATACTTACTGATTCTAGTTCATACTCTGTCAATTATAAAAGAGAATCTACTACTGAAATATCTCGATTTAAAAACAATGTTTTAGATCTTTATCAAGAAGGAGATATATTTAATATTTATTTAGAAAGACTTGGTCAAAGAATAATCTTACGTGTATCAAATGATAAATTTACATATGAAAACGAATGTCTAGACTTTGATCTTCAAGCAGTTGATAATAAATATATGTATTTAGGATTATTTGCTTGTAAAGGTAATTTAGTTAAATATTATGATATTGATTTTAAAATAAATGGAAATGCAATGGAGGCTTAATTATGATATATAATCAAATATTAGTTAGATTTGGTGATCTGACACTTAAAGGAAGAAATCAAAAAGAATTCTTAAGTAGGGTATACGCACTTGTTAGAAGAAAATTAGAAGGGCTAAATGTAGATATTATTAATCGTCACGATAGAATCTATATTGATTTAAAAGATGAAGAATATAAGAAGGTTATTAATGCACTTGACCATGTATCAGGACTTTATTCTTATTCTTTATGTTTAAAGAGCGAATCAACAGAAGAAGAAATTAAGAAAAATAGCGTTTTACTTTTGAAAAATGAAATTAAAGAACCTTCGACATTTAAATTAGAAGTAAGAAGAGCTAATAAGAAATTCCCTATTAATTCTCAAGAAATGACTAAGATTTTATCTTCTTACATCTTAAAGGAAATGAAGATTTTAAATGTTGATGTTCATAATCCACAAAAATTATTAACTTGTGAAATTAGAGAAGATGGAACATATCTATATTTAAATGCAATTCGTGGTATGGGCGGATTCCCAGTAGGTGTAGCAGGAAAGGGAATGCTTATGTTATCAGGTGGCCTTGATTCACCCGTTGCAGGATATCTTGCTCAAAAACAAGGTATAGAAGTTGAATGTTTACATTTTGAATCTACACCTTTAACATCTATTGAATCTAGTCAAAAGGTTGTGGATTTAGTTAAACTTATATCAGCTTATTCTAAAGAAAATAGAATGGCTCTTCATATGGTTCCATTTAAAGAATTACATATGGCTATTTTAGATAAAGTACCTGATTCTTATATAATTACTATTATGAGAAGAATGATGTATAGAATTGCAACGAAGCTTGCTAAGAAAAGAAATTGTTTATGTTTAATTAATGGTGAATCTGTAGGACAAGTAGCCTCACAAACATTACAATCTATGTATACAATTAACGATGTGACTAATATACCAGTAATTAGACCACTTGCTGTATATGATAAAGTAGATATAGTAAATATAGCTCATAAGATAGGATCTTATGAAATGTCAATTAGGCCATTTGAAGATTGTTGTACTGTATATTTACCTAAAAATCCAGCTACTGCACCAAAACTTGATAGAGCTATTTCTTATGAAAACGAAATTGATTTTGAAGCTTTAGTTGATTGGTGTGTTGAAAACACAATAACAATTCATTTATCACCTGAAAGTGATTTAGATCTATCATTATTAGGTCTAGAAGTAAGAGATGCATTAAATAATTATAAAAAATAATTGTATAAAATTTAATAATTGTACCAAACTATTTATGTAAGGAGGTGCAATTATAATGGCATCTAATAAAAAAGGAGCAAACGCTAATTATCAAAATTACCAAAAACAAGCTGCTACAAATAGTAATTTGAAATATGAAGTTGCTCAAGAACTTGGAGTTGAACTTGGCCCAGATACATCCGCAAGACAAAATGGTCGTGTTGGAGGTTCTGTAACTAAGGAATTGGTAAATCGTGCTAAGCAAACAACTGATACTGAATCAATGAAATATGAAACAGCTTCAGAACTTGGAGTTGAACTTGGTCCAGATGCGTCTGCAAGACAAAATGGTCGTGTTGGAGGTTCTATGACTAAGAAATTAGTGAACAAAGGAAAACAAAATAAATAATTATTTATCCACTCTTAAAATTATCTTAAGAGTGGATTTTAATATATTTTAATGTTAAAATATTTATAAATAATTTAAAGGATTGATTTGTATGATTGAAAGTGTAAATAATGAAAAAATTAAGAAAATAGTTAAACTAAGAAATTCAAAGTATAGAAATGAAGAAGGCTTATTTATAGTTGAAGGTCCTCATTTAGTAAAAGAAGCTAAAATGTGTGGAGTGTTAAAAGAATCGTATACTATTTCAGATAAATATGAAGGTGAACTTGTAAGTGAGGCAGTAATGAAAAAAATATCTCAAACAGATACTGTTGTGCCTCAAATAGGTATTTGTTATATCAATAATAATTTTAAAATTACTGATAGAGTATTATTTCTTGATGGGATTCAAGATCCTGGTAATTTAGGTACCTTACTTAGAAGTGCTAAAGCTTTTGGATTTGATACTATATTTTTAGCTAAAGGTACTTGTGATATTTATAATGATAAAGTTATTAGATCATCTCAAGGCGCTATTTTTAAACTTAATTTTATATATGGAGATAAGATTGAATTCATTAATAAATATAAAAACGAGTATCAAGTATTATCTACAAATGTTGAAAATGGTCATACACCTCAAGAAATAGAATTTAAAGATAAAGTAATATTAATTTTGGGAAATGAAGGTAATGGTGTATCAGATGAGATAAGAAATTTAGAACTTACTAACTTATATATACCTATGATTAACACAGAATCTTTAAATGTTGGAGTAGCTGGGGCTATTTTAATGTATGAAATAGCTAAAAGGTAAAATATTGAAGTTTAATCTGATTTATTTGCTATTTTAGTAGTGGAAATAGAATATCATATTTTAATTTGACATATAAGAATTCAACATTTACAAACAAATAAATATTTGTTATAATTTCAATCGGTGATAAATATGGAACAAGAAAATGCTTTAGAAATATTTCATGATGTTGTAAAGGAATCAATTGAATTCTTATATGATGAATATAAATTAAAGTATTTTGATTTGTTCTTTTTAACAGTCAAAAATATCTTAGAAGGAGAAGTTTTAAACGACTTGCCTGGAGACAAAAAAAATAAATTAGAACAAATATATTCACCAATAGAAGATATGGATTTAGATGTTGAATCAATTAGAAAAGCTTTACAGGCAATAATTCTTAAAGGTTTTAGTGAACAACATATTTCAAATGGAAGTATTACACCAGATACAATTGGTATGTTATTTGCATATTTAATTTCTAAATTTGAACCTAAAAAAAGAAATATTAGAATATTTGACCCTATAGCAGGTGTAGGTAATTTATTATTTACTATTGTAAATCATTTAGATCTAGAAATTAATGCACTTGCATGTGATAATAACGAATTGTTTGTAAAAATTATGCAATCAATATCTGATATGACACAAACTGAACTTGAAATATATTTTCAAGACACAAGAAATGTAAATGTGTCTAATATAGATTATATTGTTTGTGATTTTGATACAACAACTAAAATAGATGATAAGTATTTCCCTTATGAGGTAATACTACATCATTTAAATTCCTTAAATGAAAATGGTATAATGATGTGTGTTATTCCAAATGATTTCTTTGAATATGATAAAGAACAAACATTTAAAAAGAAATTAAATGAAGAACATACAATGCTTGGATTAATTGAACTACCTGATTCATTCTTTAGTTCTAATCCTAAATCTATTATTCTTATTCAAAAATCTAAAATTGAGAATAAGAAATGTTTGATGGTCAAACTACCAAGCTTTACTGATGCAAAGAAATTTGATGAGGCTTTGTATCAAATTGAAGTGTGGTTTGAAAATAATATAAATAAATAAAATAAGAAGTGAGGAAATTAGTTATGTCAAAAATTATGGCAGTTAATGCTGGTTCTAGTTCTATTAAATTCCAATTATTAGAAATGCCAGCTGAAGAAGTAATAGCTTCAGGTGTAATGGAGCGTATCGGTCTAGATGAAGGTATTTTCACTATTAAGTATATTAAAAACGGTGAAAAAGTTAAGGAAGAATCAAATCCAGTACTTCCTTCTCATGCTGAAGGTGTTGAACTTTTACTTAAGACTTTAGTTGAAAAAAATATTGTATCTAATTTAAATGAAATTACAGGTGTTGGTCACCGTGTAGTTCAAGGTGGAGAATATTTTAAGGATTCAACTTTAATTGATGGTCCTGATGGAACAGTAATTAACAAGATTTTAGAACTTGCTGATTTAGCTCCTTTACATAATAAAGCACATGTTGTTGGTATGCGTGCATTTATGAAGGTTTTACCAGATGTTCCTGAAGTTGCAGTATTTGATACTACATTCCATCAAACAATGGCTGAAGAAGCTTATATGTATGCTACACCATATGAATGGTATGAAAAATATGGAATTCGTAAATATGGTGCTCATGGTACATCACATCAATATGTATCTCAAAGGGCTGCAGAACTTTTAGGTAAATCTTTAGAAGATACAAAAATTATTGTATGTCATTTAGGTAATGGTGCATCTATATCTGCAGTTAAAGGTGGAAAATGTATTGATACGTCAATGGGTTTAACACCACTTGAAGGTATTCCTATGGGAACTCGTTCAGGAAATATTGATCCAACTGCACTTGAAGTAGTCGCTAAACACGAAGGAAAAGGTATTTCTGAATTAATTAATGAATTAAATAAAAAATCAGGTTTGCTTGGTATGGGTGGCCGTACTAATGATGCACGTGACGTTACTAAGGGAATGAACGAAGGAGATCATCGTTGTATTATGGCTTTCAATGTTCAATCTAAACGTATTATGGACTACATTGGATCTTATTATGTATATTTAGGTGGATGTGATGCTATTTGCTTTACCGCTGGTATGGGTGAAAATCTTTGTCACTTACGTGAAAAGATTTGTGACCGTTTAGGAGTTATGGGTGTTAAAATTGATAAGGAACTAAATAATACTGTATATGGTACTGAAACTGAAATTTCAACTGAAAATTCTAAAGTTAAGGTTTATGTACTTCCAACAAATGAAGAAGTAATGATTGCACGTGATGTTTGTAGAATTGGAAATGTAAAATAATTATTTATAATAAAATAAGAACTATGATTTAATCTAAAAGTCATAGTTTTTTAATGATAAAAATAAAATAAAAAAAATATTACTTAATTATTTGTTGTAAGAAATTCAATTTTAGAGTATAATAAAATAAGAATATTATACAAAAAATGAGGTTGTTTATATGAAAAAAATAAAATTTCTTAGCATATTTGCTATGTTTATAATATCGTTATGTATTTTAACTGGGTGTTCTGGTAAAGTTACTGCTAAAGGTTCTTTAGAAGTTTTATCTGCAACAAGATATACTTTAAGTATTAAAGCTACAGTAAGTGATAATGATAATCAAATTACTAGTGGGTCTGTATCAGTGGTTTTATACGATACTGATGGTACAAGACAAACTTCTTCATCTTGTGATAGTTTAGCAACAAGTGATGAAGGTAACACTCAAACAGTAACATTAACTGCATTAGATTCTAATACGTCATATGTTGCAAAACTTATTTGTACTATTAAAGATAAAACAGTTACTTTATGTGAAATAGATGCATGTACTACAAAAGCTGGTGAATCTGAAGAAGATGCAATTCATATAACTTGTAAAGATGATTTTGATAAAATGCTAAATGACCTAGATGGCTATTATGTTCTTGACAATGATATTTCTATTGGTACAGACCCTGTAGAAAATGAAGAAACTGGTGAACTTGAAACATTAGATAAAGCAGGTTTGGTTGAATGGTCATCACTTTTCTCATCATCAACTTCTAAAGCATTTACAGGTACATTTGACGGAAAAGGATATACTATCTCAAACTTTAAACAAACTTCAAGTTTATCATATTATGGTTTCTTTGGATATTTATCAGAAGGCGCTACTATTAAAAATGTAAACTTTAAAAATGTTTATATTAAATCTGCCAGATATTCTGATACATATTGTGGTACAGTTGCTGGTTATGCAGATGTTGGAGTTACTTTAGAAAATGTTAATGTTGAGAATGCCTCAATTACTATTTCTACAAGTACAACAAGCGGTAAAACTTTCTATGTAGGTGGTCTTGTTGGTCAATATTATAGTGGTAGTATTATTGATTGTAAGTTAACTGATTTAGATATGAATATAACTGGTTCTAAAGCTACTTATGTAGGTGGTATTGCTGGTTATAATGCACTTGCACAAGGAAAATGGATTCAAGACTGTCAAGTTTCAGGTAATATTAATGTTTCTCAAATTTATAATACTTCATCAACATTTAGTAAATCTGATCAAATTATTGAAATTGTTGGTGGTGTTGTTGGTCATAATGATGGTAGAATAAAAAACACTATATCAAATATAAATATTACTTCATCTTTTTCAATTGATTCTAGTTTATATGATACTATTTATGCAAAAGTTAATAGTGAAGATACAAGTAATGATGCTGAAAAAGAATGGAAAATTGATAATAGTTTAAATGTAGCAATTGGTTCTTTTGTAGGTTATAATACTGGTATTATCAAGGATTGTGTTACAAGTGGAGATTTATCTTTTGAATCTATAAATGCATATAATGTAAAATTAGGATTATTCTGTGGATATAATACATCAGACTTTGATTTATCAATTAACAATACTGCATATATTAATAATGATAATACTATAAATTTTGTTTTACGTGATGAGGATAAACAAACAATAAGTACTGAAGACACAACAACTTCAACTGATTCTAACGATGAAGTTTCAACTGCATCTGAAGATACAACAACAACTCCATCATCAAGTGAAACAACAGTAATTACAACGGAAAATACTGGAGAATCATCAAGTACAACTGGTGAAACAACAATAATTACAACAGATAATACTGGAGAATCATCAGGTACAACTGGTGAAACAAATGATAGTGATAATAATTCTTCATCAGGAGATACAACAACACCAACTATTTCTTATGAAAGAATATTAGAATTTAGTTATTTAGGTTCTAATGGTGATAAACTTATTTATTATTATGAATTACCAGAAGGTGAAAATTATAGTATTTCAATTTGTGAAGAATTATTAGGAGAATCAACTGCAATTGAAAATTTTACTAATGCAGAGACTTTGGAAAAACTTATTACAGAATTAAGAAAATTATTCTAGTAGATTTAATAAAGCGTCTGGATTTTACTGGACGTTTTTATTAATTATTAATAATGAATTTAGGTGATTTTATGGGACTAAAGATATATAATTCTTTAACAAATAAATTAGAAGATTTTAAAACATTAGAACCCGGTATAGTTAATATGTACGTTTGTGGGCCTACTGTTTATGGTTATATTCATATTGGTAATGCAAGACCAGTAATATTTTATGATATGCTAAAAAATTACCTAACATATATTGGATATAAAGTTAATTATGCATCTAATATAACTGATATTGATGATAAAATAATTAATAAAGCATTAGAAGAAAATACAACTGAATCTGAAATTGCCAAAAAATTTGAAAAAGCTTATTTTAATAATTGCGATTCATTAGGGTCTAAAAGGCCAAATTTTGTTCCACATGCAACTGAATATATATCTGACATGATAAACTTTATTGAAGAATTAGTAAAAAAAGGATATGCATATAACAATGATGGTGATGTATATTTTAAAATAAATCAATTATCAGATTATGGTTTACTTTCAAATCAAGTTCAAGATGAACTTCAAAAAGGTGTACGTAAGGATGTAGATTTAAAGAAAGATAATCCTTTAGATTTTGCACTTTGGAAAAAAACCAATATTGGTATTAAATGGAATTCAAAATTTGGTGAAGGTAGACCAGGATGGCATACTGAATGTGTTTGTATGATAGATAAGATTTTTAATCATAAGAAGATTGATATTCATGGCGGTGGAATGGATTTGAAATTTCCTCATCATGAAAATGAAATGGCTCAAGCAAAGGCTATGTACAACAATACCTTAGCTTCTTATTGGATGCACGTTGGTAGACTTAATCTTAAAGGTGAAAAAATGTCTAAATCTTTAGGGAACGTTATTTATGTTAATGATTTTAAAACTCAAGATGAATTAATGGCTTTAAGATTATTAATTGTATCTCAACCATATAGGAATTCAATTAATTATACAAACGACTTATTAGAACAATATAAAAAAGAATATGATAAATTTAAACGTGCATATAAAAAATCTATGTTGGTACTTGATTATAATAATATTAATGATTTAGATGTATTAAATGAAGATAAAGAACAATTTATTAATTATATGAATCAAGATTTAAATTGTCAAAATGCGATGAGTTTGGCAAATTCATTACTTAAAGAAGCAAATAATGCTTTAAGAAATAATGAACTTAAATTATTATCACAAAAAATTAATATGATTAAACAAATAATGGATGTACTAGGTATTAAATTACCTTATATTAAATTAGATGAAAATAAAAGAGACATTTATAGTAGGTGGCTAGTTGCAAAGAATCAAAAGGATTTTGAAACTGCTGATAAGTTAAGATTAACTTTAATAGAGCTTGGAGTTTTATAATGGATGCTAGATTATATAATGGACTTACATTAGCATATATCGGTGATGGAGTATATGAAACATATATAAGGTGTCATTTATTATCTTTAGGTATTACGAAAGTTAATGATCTACATAAAAATGCAATTAAATACACTAGTGGTGAAGCTCAAGCTAACATTATTAGATATTTTAAAGATAAAAGTCTTTTATCAGACGAAGAATTGATGTATTATAAAAGGGGTAGGAATTCAAATATTGCTAAAACAAGAAAAAATATAGATAGAATTAATTATCTTGAAGGTACAGGCTTTGAATCGTTAATTGGATATTTATATTTATCTGGTAATATTATCAGAATGAATGAATTATTTGATAAAGCAATCGAATTTATTGAATTAGGCGGTGATCATCTTGAAAAATAATGATGAGAAAAAAAATGAAACTAAACTAGATGACCAAGAATTAGTTTATGAGGAAGAATCATTTGAAGATGAAGATATTGTTGAAGATTTAACAAATGAAGAAATTTCAACTGATGAAGAATCTCTTGAAGGAGAAATTATAGAAGATGAAGAAAATTCTATTTATGATGAAATTGAATCTATAAAAGAAGAACAACAAAGACAAGTGTATGAACAACGTCAAAAGGAAATAGATATCAAGCGACAAGAAAGAGATAAAAAACGTCTTTTGAAAGAAGAAAAAAAGCTTCAAGAACAAAAGGAAAGAGAACGTGAATTTATAGAACGTGCTCAAAAAAGAGCTTTGGATAAGAACAAATCAGAAGAAGAAAAAACTATGTCTGAAGCTCAAAAAAGAAAAGATAAAATCATTTCTTCTGCAAAGCT
The DNA here is from genome assembly GCA_964524125.1 of uncultured Clostridium sp. Taxonomy (GTDB): domain Bacteria; phylum Bacillota_I; class Bacilli_A; order Acholeplasmatales; family Anaeroplasmataceae; genus CAG-307. The sequence goes on along the minus strand of CAZGBY010000002.1, from coordinate 3,384 downwards.
TTCCAAAAAACTTAAAAAGAAACTTGTTGATATTGAAAGATATGACGCTGATGTTCATACTGGTTTAAGTGAAGAACAGGTTGAAAAAAGAATTAATCAAGGTTTAAATAATTATAAAATGAATGGTTCTACTAAAACTATTTCTAGAATTATACTTGATAATATTTTTACACCTTTTAATATATTAATATTTATCATTGCTGGGTTCTTAATTTCTATTCAAAGTATTAAGGATTTAACTTTCTTAGTTATTGTACTTGCAAATTTAGTTATAGGTATTATTCAAGAAATTAGTGCTAAGAAAACTATAGATAGATTAACGTTAATATCAGCTCCTACTTGTGATGTATTAAGAGATGGTAAATATCAAGAAGTAGCTATTAATGAGGTAGTACTTGATGATTTAATTAGACTTAAAAATGGAAAACAAATTTGTTCTGATAGTATTGTAGTTGAAGGCCAAATAGAAGTTAATGAATCTTTGCTTACAGGTGAAGCAGATGCTATCATTAAAAAGCCTGGAGATGTTTTATATTCTGGTTCGTTTGTAGTTTCTGGAAGTTGTACAGCGCGAGTTGATAAAGTCGGTGAAGACAATTATATAGAAAGATTAACTGGTCAAGCTAAACAATATCGTAAACCAAATTCTGAATTATTAAAAACTTTAAATACAATTATTTTAGTAATGGGTATTTTAACTGTTGTACTAGGCGCAGGTCTTTTCTGTATTCAATATTTTAAAACAGGTCTTGATTATGAAACTTCAATAAGAAAAACAGCAGGTGCAATGATTGGTATGATACCATCTGGTCTTTATCTGGTTACATCAGTAGCCTTAGCTGTAGGCGTTTTAAGACTGGCAAAGAATAATGTTTTAGTACAAGAATTATATTGTATAGAAATGCTTGCAAGAATTGATGTTTTATGTCTAGATAAAACTGGTACTATTACAGATGGTACAATGAATGTAAAAGATGTAATTGAATATGATTTACTTGGTAATTTGACAATTAAAGATATTGTATCTGCTATGTTAAATGCTACAAATGATCAAAATTTAACAAATGTTGCACTTGAGGCTAAATTTGGTCGTGCTAAAAGAATTAAACATATAGAAACTATTCCTTTTTCATCACAAAGAAAATATAGTGCAGTTACATTTGAAAACATTGGTACAATAGTACTTGGTGCTCCAGAATTTGTACTTAAAAATAATTTTAAATTAGTTGAAAAGGATGTTAATAAATCTGCAAAAGAAGGATATCGTGTTCTTGTTATAGCTCATACTAATGAGGTTATTGATAATGGTGCTTTACCTAACTGTGATTTAAATCCAATAGCTTTAATTTTAATAGAAGATAATGTTAGACCTGATGCTATTAAAACTATTGCATACTTTAAAGAGGCAGGTGTTGAAGTAAAGGTAATATCTGGAGATAATCCTATAACTGTTTCAAGAGTTGCTGAAAGAGCTGGAATTGAAAATGCTGAAAATTATATTTCACTTGATGGCCTTTCAGACGCTGAAGTTGTTAGAACAGCTTCACGCTATACTGTATTTGGACGTGTAAGCCCTGCACAAAAGAGATTACTTGTTAAATCTTTACAAGAACTTGATCATAAAGTGGCGATGACAGGCGATGGAGTTAACGATATTTTAGCATTAAAAGAAGCTGATTGTTCTATTGCAGTGGCTTCAGGTAGTGAAGCAGCACGTAATGTGTCTCATATTGTTTTATTAGATTCTAATTTTGATTCAATGCCTGTAGTTGTGGCTGAAGGTAGAAGAGTTATTTCAAATATTGCAAAAGTAGCTAAATTATATTTAACTAAAACGATGTTTAGTTTGCTTTTAACAATAGTTGCGTTAATTCAAGGTTCCTATCCTATTAGTACTAATCAATTATTAATGATAGATTTACTTTGTATAGGTATTCCTTCACTTGCTTTAGGACTTGAAGCAAATAAACAAGCTGCTCCTAAGAATTTCTTGACAACAATTGTAAAAAGTGCCTTGCCAGGTGCGATAGTAATTGTTATAGAATCGATTTTAGTATTCTTACTTCAAAATCAATTAGATATGAATGCAAGAACAACATCTACAGTTATTGTAATTGCGGCTACGTTTACTTGTATGATGGTTTTATATGAAACATGTAAACCATTTACTAATAATATGCGTAAAATTTTATTTGGTTCTGTATTTTCTGTATTTGTATTTGCAACTTTAGTTTTACCTTCATTCTTTGATTTTTCACCTGTCATTCCAGGACTTGAATATTATTCTAAGACTGAAGAAATAAAAACCTGGGAAACACAAGTTGTGTCTATCTCAGAAGCAAATCATTATACTGTAGATGGCTATGTTCTTGAAGAATTATGTGTTAAACCTTCAACTACCCATTCGGCTGAAATTAATGCAAATGGATATTTGGTTGTTGATACAGTTGTAACTACAAAATATATGCCTGAAATGCCTACACTTTCAAAAACTACTGATGGAAATTTTGCAATAGGTGCTTATAAAACTTCATATGCTTATAATAGTATATATGATTATGAAATTACAGTTTCTTCAACTGGTAATGTTAGTTTAGTTTATAAAGATGGAGAAAATGTTGTAACTATTAATACTACATATAATATTTTACCTGAAGTACATATTAATAATAATTATTATATAGTAGATGGCTATCGTACAGATGTTAGAACTGCAGAAACAAGTGTTGGTAATGTTTCTATGAAAAATAATTATGAAGTTTATATTGATGGACAATATGTTTATACTCTATTCGAAGGTAAAGGATTATTGCTATCTTCTTATAATAATTGTATATATTTAGGTGGTACAGCATCAACTATTGCATATGATGAAAATTTATCTTCTACATTAAAAATAGTTGGTAAAGAATATTATATAAATGATGAACAAACTTCAGTAATGTATACACCAGAAATTGATACTACTGAAGCTGGCTATTATGTTGTTAATAATAAGATTACAAAATATCAAAGTAGAGGTACGGGTACAACTATAGTCCAATCATTAACAGAAGATGGATATTTAAAAATTGATGGTTTAGTTACCAATATTAAGGTAGACTTTACTATTCAATATGGCACTCAAGTCCAATCTTTACCTACATCATCAATATTATTACTTTTATGTCTATGTTTAGCATCTCATCCACTTATATGGTTAATTAAAAATTGTGTACCATTCTTACGTAAACAATTTCAAAAACTTACAGATGCTTTAAATAGAATATAATATAATAAAAGGGGCTGTGAAAAAACCTAACTTTTAAAAAGGTGGGTTTCACAGTCCTTTTTTTGTATTAAATTAAAAAAATTCCTTTAAAATTTGACTCTTAAAGGAATTAT
>CAZGBY010000001.1:39947-91153 GCA_964524125.1 uncultured Clostridium sp. | reverse complement strand
ATAAATAATAAGGAATATAATTTATATCATATAATATACCTGATATAAATAAAAAAGGTATAGTAAATATGTCTCTTCTATTAATATTTGATACTAATAAAATATAATAAGCTAAATATGAATTATTAGAACAAAGTAAATACATAATAAGTAATATTGTTACTAAAAATTTATATAAATAAAAGTCTTTATTTAAATCATAAACTAAAAAATAACCTATTAATAACACATAAAAAATAAATATGATAGTATATATTACTAAATAATTAATATTATATAAATAATTATAAAATATATAAGATTCAAATATTAAAAAAGAACTTAATAATCTATATATAGGACTTTTAATAAAATTACAAAGTGATAGTAATAGAATAATAATTAATATAGGTATAAACATATTTAAATTAAATATAAAATATAAAAATATCAAAGTAAATATATAATACCATTTAATATTAAATAGTAATGTGTACATTAATATAATATATAGAATAATATATTCATTATTATAATATATACCAATTAATGGTAGAAATAGCATAAAAAGCTCTTTAATTATCTTATTCATAAAATCACCAATTAAATTTTAAATGTGAAAATATAAATAAATTGTCATATATTAATATAAAACTTAATATTTTTTTTAAAATATGATAAAATCATATCAAAAAGAAAGTAGTTGATATTATGAATTTAATCTTAGCAAGTAAATCTCCTCGTAGAAAAGAATTATTAGAATCTGAAGGATTTACATTTAATATTATAACTAAAGAAGTAGATGAAATTATTAATCCTACTTTAACACCATATGAAAATGTTAAAAACATTTCATATTTAAAAGGTTATGAAGTGTTTAAAGAAAATAAAGATTCATTAGTATTATCTTGTGATACAATAGTTTGTCTAGATGGTAAAATCTATGGAAAACCTAAAGACAGAATAGATGCATATAATACTTTAAAAACATTCAGTGGAAAAACTCATGAAGTAGTATCTGGAGTTACTATTATGTCTAAAAGTATAAATGTATCTATGTATGTCAAGTCAAATGTCACATTTAAGACATTAACAGATGAAGATATAAATTCTTATTTAGATACACAAGAACCATATGATAAGGCTGGTTCTTATGCAATTCAAGGAATTGGTAAGAAATTAATAGAATCTTATTCAGGTTCTTTAAATAATATAATAGGACTTCCTATTGAATATATTAAAGATTTAATAAAGGTGGTACTTTATGAAGTGGAAGATTAAAGATGTAGAAATAGAAAATCAATTAGTTTTAGCACCAATGGCTGGAATCACTAATGAAGCCTATAGAAGCATTTGTAAAGAACTTGGTTGTGGACTTGTTGTATGTGAAATGATATCAGATAAAGCATTATCTTATAATAACGCTAAAACTATTAAAATGACTGGTACAAATAAAGAAGAACATCCTCTTTCTATGCAAATATTTGGCGCAGATAAAGAAACTTTAGTATACGCTGCTAAATGGATTACAGAAAATACAGATGCCGATATAATAGATATTAATATGGGATGCCCTGTAAATAAAGTTGCTAAAAAAGCAGGTGCTGGTTCATCATTATTAAAAGATCCTAATAAGGTTTATGAAATTACTAAAGCTGTTGTAGAATCTACACATTTACCTGTTACAGTTAAAATTAGAATTGGCTGGGATGCTGATTCTATTAATGCAGTAAAAAATGCAAAAATGATAGAAAAAGCTGGAGCTGCGGCTATTGCGGTTCACGGAAGAACTAGAGCTCAGATGTATTCTGGACGTGCTAATTTAGATGTAATTAAGGATGTAGTAAAGTCTGTAAGTATTCCAGTTATTGGAAATGGGGATATCATAGATGGACCTAGTGCTTTACATATGCTTGAATATACTGGTTGTAAAGCTATTATGATAGGACGTGGAGCTTTAGGTAATCCTTGGATATTTAAAGAAATAAACGCATATTTAGAGGATAGAAGTATACTTGCAAGACCATCTCATAAAGAAGTTTATAATATGATAATAGATCAATATGAAAGACTTCTTAAATTAAAAGGAGAAAGACTAGCACTTCTTGAGATGAGAAGTCATGTTGGTTGGTATTTAAAGGGTATGCAAGGTAGTGCTCAAATTAAAAATCAAGTTAATGGACAAAATAATTTTGAAGATGTTAAGAATATATTAAAGGGGTTCTTATTATAGTGATTTTAATTATAAGTATTATTGTAATTTTTATATTATTAGTAATTTATATTATTTATGATAATGTTAGAATTAAATATGATACATATATAGAAGATAGTAATTTCAATTTAAATATAGTACAAATATCAGACCTACATTCAAGAAGGATTAATATAAATAAATTAGTTAATAATATTAAAAAGATTAATCCAGATATTATATTTTATACTGGTGATATGGTTAACAATTTTAAAGATGATATCAATATTTCTTTAAAGTTAATGAAAGAATTATCTAACTATAAAAGCTATTTTATACTAGGAAATCATGAATATAGACTTAAAGATAAGTTTAATCTTTATTTAGATAGTATTGAAAAGTTAGGTATTAAAATACTTAAAAATGAAGTAGTAAATTACAATGATATTATAATAGCAGGTGTTTTACCATTAGATAAGTATGATATTAATGAAAATGTAGACATATTACTTGCGCATAAACCTGAATTAATTGTTAAATATAAAGCTAATTATATATTTTCAGGTCATGCACATGGAGGACAATTTAGATTCTTTAATAAAGGCTTATATTCACCAGGTCAAGGAATATTACCTAAATATACAAAAGGGAGATATGTTATAGATAATAAAGTAATGTTTGTATCTGCAGGAATAGGAGGTAAGGATTTTCCTATAAGATTATTTAATCCACCTCATATAATAATAGTTAGGTTTAAAAGGCATAATTAGGGTTATGTCTTTTTTATGTATAAAAGCTTACAAACTTGCGGTTGAAAATTGATTTTTTTCTCGGTTCAAAATCTACTTTTTTCTCGGTTTGAACTTTACTTTTTTCTCGGTTTGAACTAAAATATAAATTGGTTGGTGATTAAATATGAAAGAAAAATATATTGTTAGATTATTCGATGATGTTTTAGATTTTGCATTAAAAAGTAAAGGTTGTGTTATGATAGTTGGTCCTAAATGGTGTGGAAAATCTACAACTGCTTCAAGGTATGCAAGAACTTTAATTGACCTGATGCCATTAGATACAAGAAATGAATATATTAGCTTTGCTCAAGTAGCACCGAGTGAATTTTTAAATCAAGGGCCAAAACCAATATTGATTGATGAATGGCAACACGTTTCTTTTATATGGGATCAAATCAAATATGAAGTAGATAAAACTGGAGATTTTGGTCAATATATATTAATTGGTAGTGTTACAGATAAAGAAAAGTCAGAAATGCTTTATACAGGTTCTAGACATACTGGAAATGGTAGAATAACAAAGAAATTAATGAGGACAATGTCTCTTTTTGAGAGTAAAGAAAGTAATGGGTTGATTTCACTTTTAGATTTAAAAAAAGGTATATTTAAACCTTGTGTTTCTTTAAAAACTATTAATGATTATGCATTTTACATTTGTCGAGGTGGGTGGCCTCTTGCAATAAATCAAGAATATGACGCGGCTCTTGCTCAAGCTAATGATTATTATGAAATGGTAGTGAGCGAAGATCTTTTTTCTTTAAAGGAATTCAAATTGAAACATGATGAACAAAAAGCCAGAAAAATTATGAGATCATATGCAAGAAATGTATCTATCGCTGCTAGCGATGAAACATTAAGAGATGATTGTATAACTTCTGAAGATTCGTTTGATAAAGATACATTTACAAAATATATTAATGTATTGGAAAATTTATATGTTATTGAAGAACTTCCTGCTTGGAATCCTAATCTTAGAAGTAAAACCGCTATAAGAACTAAAGCCACTAGACATTTTATAGACCCATCTATAGCATGTGCTGCTTTAGGACTTACACCACTATCATTGTTTAAGGATATTACAACATTTGGTAATTTATTTGAATCTTTAGTTATTAGAGATTTAAGAATATATTGTGATTCTATTAAAGCAAAAGTTTATAAATATAGAGATTCAAAAAAGAGAGAAGCGGATGCAGTAATAGTTTTTAGTGATGGAAGTTTTGCATTAGTCGAAGTAAAACTTGGTGGTGAAGAAGCTATTGATGCTGCATGTATGAATCTTAAGAAAATAGCAAATGATATGGATGAAGAAAAAACGGGTTCTTTATCATTTTTAATGGTAGTGACTAAAAATAAGTTTGCATATAAAAGACCAGATGGTGTTTATGTTGTACCACTTGCCTGTTTAAAACCATAGTAACCAATTTGAGTTCTAAAATCTCATTTTGAATAGTTTTTAGGATGTTATCTATTAATAAATACATATGAATTTAGTATTTTTACGGCAAGATTCAACAAGATAATTTTCTTCAAAATATCTTTTTATTTTGCCGTAGCGTGATATAATTAAGATACAAATTTTTAATGAATGGATTGAATAATAATGAGATATTTATCAACAAAAGAAATAGCTTTAAAGTGGAATTTATTATAAAGAAGTGTAAGAAATTATTGTTCTAATGGTCGAGTAATAGGTGCGATCTACGATAAAAATGGGTGGTTAATACCAGAAGATGCTTTAAAACCTAAAAGGGAACCCCGTCATTTTATAAAAAATAGAACCTTATTAGAAGTTTTAAAAGATGAAAAGAACTCTAAAATGAGCGGTGGAATTTATCATAAATTGCAAATTGAAATGACATATAATTCTAATCATATTGAAGGAAGTCGTTTGACTCATGATCAAACTAGAGATATATTTGAAACAAAAACTATTAGTGATGATAATATAAAAGTAGATGATATTATAGAAACTACCAATTATTTTAAATGTATCGATTTAGTTATAGATAATGCTTCATATAAATTAACTGAATCGTTCATTAAACAACTACATTATATTTTAAAGTTTTCTACTACAGACTCTTCAAAATCATGGTTTAAAGTTGGTGATTATAAACTTCTTGATAATGAAGTGGGTGGTAAAGATACTTGTCCTGCAAACAATGTTAAATTTGAAATGAAGAAATTATTGGAACAATATAATTCTATTAACAATATAACAATCGAAGACATTATTGAGTTTCACTATAATTTTGAAAGAATTCATCCGTTTCAAGATGGAAACGGAATAGTTGGTCGTCTTGTTATGCTAAAGGAATGCTTAAAACATAACATTGTACCAATTATTATTACTGATGAATTAAAGATGTTTTATTATAGGGGTTTAAAAGAATATAAAAATGAAAAGGGATATTTATTAGATACTTGTTTAAGCGGACAAGATATTATCAAAAGTTATTTAGATTATTTTAAAATTAAATATTAATTATGGAAATGACATAATGTTATTTTCCTTTAAAGTCTATTTTTTACAAATTTTATAAAAAACAAGCTTTTTACGGCGTTTTTACACATAAATGATATTTATATCAAATTATTATAAAACTTTAAATTACTAGCATTTTCTTTCGTTTTATGGTATAATAGTGAAGGAAATGTGGTGATTTTATGGAAAATATTTCAATCAATACAGAATATATAACTTTAGGTCAATTACTTAAGATGACAAACACTATTTCATCTGGTGGAGAAGCTAAATGGTTTTTAGCTGAAAATACTGTTTTAGTAGAAGGCATTTTAGAGTCAAGACGTGGTAGAAAGTTATATAAAGGGATGATTATAAAAATCCTAAATAAGGAATATAAAATTGTATGATTTCAAACATTTCTATTGAATCATTAAGGAAAATAAAGAACATTAATTTAAATACTAATTATAACTTAATAATCTTTCAAGGTGCTAACGCTGTTGGTAAAACTACTATTTTAGAAGGAATATATTTATCAAGTACAGCTTCATCTTTTAAAACACGTGATATTAAATCATTAATAAGGTTTAATGATGATTTTGCACGTGTGAGTGTTATAGATGATAATAATAAATATGATGTAGTTATATCAAGCTATGGCAGAAAAACTTTAATTAATGATAATGTGATACCAAGACTTTCTGATTTTATTGGTAGTTTACAAGTAGTTTTATTTTCACCATCCGATATTAATATCATAAAAGGTGAAAGATCTATTCGTAGAAATTTCTTTGATTTAGAAATATCTTTAAGAAATAAAGGATATTTAAAATTGATTTCTGAATTTAAGAAGTTACTAAAAAAAAGAAATGAGATTTTAAAAAGTGAGTCTATTGATGATATATTACTTAAAACAATCACAAGTCAAATGAATGAAAGACAAAGAAGTATAATTAAATTAAGAACGAATTTTATTAATGATTTAAATAATGAACTTAAATTACTTTCAAATGTTTTAGGCTATGATGAAGTTATATCTATTAAATATAATCCTTCATTAAAAGAAGAAGATTTAGATAAGTTTTATTCTAAGAACTTAGCTTATGATAAATTAACTAAAATAACTAATTACGGTATTCAAAAAGATGATTATGTATTTTATTTAAATTCTTTAAAATCCAGTTTATATGCATCTGAGGGTCAACAAAGAAGTATAGCTTTAATACTTAAATTAGCTCTTTATAAATTAAGTATTAAGTTTACAAATAAAGAACCCACATTATTACTTGATGATGTGTTTTCTACTTTAGATTCAATTAGATGTAAGAATTTAGTTCTTTATTTAAAAAATATTAAACAAACGTTTATTACAACTACAAGTATTGAAAATATTCCAAGCGAATTACTTGAGTATGCTTATATAGTAAATATGAAGGAGTGAAATTATGGCAGAAGAAATGAATAATTATGGAGCCTCTAGTATACAAGTACTAGAAGGACTAGAGCCAGTAAGAAAAAGACCAGGTATGTATATCGGTTCTACTTCAAGTAGAGGTCTACATCACTTAGTATGGGAAATTGTAGATAACTCAATTGACGAAGCTTTAGCTGGATATTGTACTCATATTGAAGTAGAAGTACAAAAAGGTGATATTATATCTGTTACAGATAATGGGCGTGGTATGCCAGTTGACTTGCATCCAAAAACAGGTCGTCCTGCAGTTGAAACAATCTTTACCGTTTTGCATGCGGGTGGTAAGTTTGATGGTTCTTCGTATAAAGTATCAGGTGGTCTTCATGGTGTAGGTGCATCTGTAGTTAATGCCTTATCTGAATGGCTTGAAGTTAAAGTTAGAAGAAATGGTAAAATTCATGAAGAAAGATTTGAACGTGGACAAGTTATTGAAGATTTAAGAATTTTAGGAGAATGTGATATAAATGATACAGGTTCTTGTGTATCATTTAAAGCTGACCCTACAATATTTACTGAAACTACTGTTTATGAATTTGAGATTTTAAGAAGTCGTATTCAACAACTTGCGTTTTTAAATAAAGGTTTAAGAATAACTATTAAAGATACAAGAAATGCTGAACCTGTTGAATTTTCTTATTGTTATGAAGGTGGTATTGTTGAATATGCTAACTTTTTAGATACTGATAAAAAACAAGTTCAAGGAATTTTTGATAATGTAATTTATGCCGAAGGTGTAGATGATAAGACAAATATTTCTGTTGAAGTAGCTATTCATTATAATGATGGATATAGTCCAAATTTACTTTCTTTTACTAATAATATTCATACTCATGAAGGTGGTACACATGAAGAAGGTTTCATGTTAGCACTTCGTCGTGAAATTAATAAATATGCACATGATGCTAAAATATTTAAATCTGATGAAGAAGATTTAAAGAATGATGACTTTAAAGAAGGTTTAACTGCGATTATATCAGTTAAGCATCCAAATCCAGAATTTGAAGGACAAACTAAGACTAAACTAGGTAATAGTGAAGTTCGTGGTATAGTAAATAAAATCTTTGGTGCTGCGCTTGCAGAATATTTACTTGAAAATCCTGAAGCTGGTAAAGCTATCGTAGCTAAATGTGATATGGCAAGAAAAGCCAGAGTTGCGGCTGAACGTGCACGTGTTATGACACGTCGTAAATCTCCAATTGATTCTTTAGGTATCGCATCTAAACTTGCTGACTGCAGAAGTAAAGATGCTGAAAAATGCGAATTATATCTAGTCGAAGGAGATTCTGCCGGTGGTTCTGCAAAACAAGGTAGAAATTCAATGTATCAAGCAATTCTTCCACTTCGTGGTAAGGTACTTAATGTTGAAAAAGCTTCATATGAAAGAGCTATTGCAAATAACGAAATTCAAACTATGTTATCTTGTATAGGTACAGGATTTAGAGCAAGAGATGAAAATGGTAGTGTAATTGATACATTTAATCTTGAAAAAGCTCGTTATCATAAGATTGTAATTATGACCGATGCCGATGTCGATGGTGATCATATTTGTATCTTACTTTTAACTTATTTCTTCCGCTTTATGCCTGGTTTAATTGATGCAGGTTATATTTATATAGCTAAACCACCATTATATAAAATTCAAAATGGTAAACGTGTTGAATATGCTTATTCAGATGAAGAAAAAGATAATTATTTATCACAAATGGGTGAAAGATCATCTATTCAAAGATATAAAGGTCTAGGAGAAATGGACCCATCTCAATTATGGGAAACTACTATGGACCCTGAAAGAAGAACATTAACAAGAGTAACTATGGATGATGCTGAAATTGCAGAAAAGTACTTTACTATGTTAATGGGTGATGAGGTAGAACCTCGTAAAGAATTTATTAAAGAAAATGCACAATATGCACAAATTGATGCGTAAGGAGGTTAACTATGGCTGATGATATTAAAAATGAAAATCCAGAACTTGAAGATGAAATTCTAGATGAAGAAGAAAATCTTCAAGTAGGTGAAATTTCTTCAAATGTAGAATACAATCATGGTAACATCGATTCAGTTATGTTATCTGGAAAACTTAAACAATCATTTTTGAACTACGCAATGAGCGTAATAGTTGACCGTGCACTTCCAGATGCCCGTGATGGTTTAAAACCAGTACAACGTCGTATTTTATATGGTATGGATGAACTTAAAGTTTATCATACTGTTGCTCATAAGAAATCTGCTCGTATTGTCGGAGACGTAATGGGTAAGTATCACCCTCATGGTGACTCATCTATTTATGAAGCTTTAGTCCGTATGGCACAAGATTTCTCTTATAGATATCCTTTAGTAGATGGACATGGAAACTTTGGTTCTGTCGATGGTGATGGTGCGGCTGCGATGCGTTATACAGAAGCACGTATGTCTAAGATTTCAGGGGAAATGCTAAGAGATTTAAGAAAAAATACTGTAGACTTCCAACCAAACTATGACGCAACTGAACAAGAACCTGCAGTATTACCTGCTCGTATTCCTAACTTACTAGTAAATGGTGCAACAGGTATAGCAGTAGGTATGGCTACTAATATTCCACCTCATAATTTAGGTGAAGTTATTGATGGTACAATAGCGTTAATGGAAAATCCAATGTTAACAAACGAAGATTTAATGCGTTTTATTCCAGGACCTGACTTCCCTACTGGTGGTATTATTATGGGTGCTGATGGATTAAGACAAGCTTATAATACAGGTTCTGGTACAATCGTTGTTAGATCTAAATGTGAAATTATTGAACCCAAAAATAAAAAATCACATGCAGAAATCATTGTAACTGAAATACCTTATGGTTTAAGAAAATCAACATTACTTGAAAGAATTGGTGAAGTTGCTAAAAATCATATTGTCGATGGTATTACAGACCTTCGTGATGAATCTTCAATGAAAGGTATGAGAATTGTAATTGAAGTTAGAAATGATGTTAATCCTCATGTTCTTTTAAATAATTTATATAAATACACTCAACTTCAATCAAGTTTTGGTATTAATACAATTGCACTTGTAGATGGACGTCCTGAGTCTTTAAGTTTAAAACGTGCACTTGAAGTTTATATTAATCATCAAATTGATGTAATTACAAGAAGAACTGAATATGAACTTGATGAAGACTTAAAGCGTATGCATATCTTAGAAGGTTTCATTATTGCAACTGATCATATTGATGAAATCATTAAGATTATTCGTGGCTCTATGAATGGTGAAGAAAAAGACTTGTTAATGGAAAGATTTAATTTATCAGAAAAACAAGCTCAAGCTATCTTAGATATGCAACTAAGAAGATTATCAGGATTATCTCGTCAAAAGACTGAAGATGAATATAAGTTCTTAGAAAGCGAAGTTACAAGACTTCGTACAATCTTAGAATCTAAAGAAAATAAAGAAGAAATTATTAAAGAAGAACTTCTTGAAATTAAGGGTAAATATAATGATAAACGTAAATCAGAAATGGCTTTACATTTAGATTTAAATATTGAAAATGAAGACTTAATTCCAGAAGATGATGTTTTAATTACTATCACTCGTGGTGGTTATGCTAAACGTATGAAAACATCTGAATATCATTCTCAATCAAGAGGTGGTGTTGGTGTAACAGGTATTAAAACAAAAGAAAATGATATTGTTGAACATGTTGCATATACATCAACTCACGATTTCTTATTATTCTTTACTAATCTAGGTAGAGTATATAAGTTAAAAGGTTATCAAATCCCTGAAGGAAATCGTATATCTAAAGGTATTCCTTTAGTAAATATGATAAACTTCCAAGAAGGAGAAAAACTAGCCGCAGTTACAAATATCTCAGATATTAAAGATTCAAGCCAATGTATATTCTTTGTAACAAAGAATGGTACTATTAAACGAACAAGCATTTCTCAATTCCAAAATATTAGAACTAATGGTATTAACGCAATTAATCTTGTTGAGGGTGATGAACTTTTACAAGTCGAAGTTACATCAGGTCATGAAGAAATCATTCTTGGTGCTTCAAATGGTAAAGCAATAAGATTTAACGAAGATAAAGTTAGAGAAATTGGACGTAGTGCAACTGGTGTTCGTGGTATGAAGCTACCAGAAGGTGAACATTTAGTTGGTATGGCAGTTGTACGTGATGATGTAAAAGATATCTTAGTAGTGACTGAAAAAGGTTATGGTAAACGTACTGATGTATCTGAATATAGACTACAAACTAGAGGTGGTATGGGTGTTAAGACACTTAATATTACTGATAAGAATGGACGTCTTGCAACACTTCGTGCTGTAAATGATAATCTTGATTTAATTGCGACAACTAATAAGGGAATGACTATTAGAATGCATTGTAGTGATATCTCTCAAACTGGTAGAGCTACTCAAGGTGTTAAACTTATTCGTTTGAAAGATGATCAACATGTATCTTCAATAGCTATAGTACCAAGCGAAGAAGATAGTAAGATTGATTCAATTGCAAATGATCAAGATGTAAATATCGTATCAAATGTTGAAAGTAGTAACAATTTAAACGAAAATGAATAAATAAATTATAAGGAAATTTAGGTATATAAATATATTTGAATTTCCTTTTTATTTCGTCTAAAGTTTAAAACTATAAAACTCTATTAGTTTGTATAAAAAACCTTGAAAATCCTGTGAAACAAATTTAAACTAATTGATTCAATACTCTTTTTAAAATTAATTATTTGTGCTATACTTATAGCGTGATAGATTCCTTTCTGTTTTATTTCTAGTCACAATTATTATAACAAAGGATCTATCTTTTTTGTTAATTAAAATTAATTTTATTAGTGAAAAACACTATTAAAATAGATAAAAAATATGGTACGAAAAGTAGCGACTTTTGACAGTACCTAAATAAATTGGAGGAATAAAAAATGAAAATTGCATTAATTAATGAAAATAGCCAAGCAGCTAAAAATGAACTTATTTATAATACACTTACAAGTGTTGTAAATCCTTTAGGACATGAAGTTATAAACATCGGTATGTTTAATTCTGATGACAATGCCTTAACTTATGTGCAAAATGGTATTTTAGCAGCTATCTTACTTAACGAAGAAGTTGTAGATTTTGTTGTAACAGGTTGTGGTACAGGTGCAGGTGCTATGCTTGCATGTAACTCATTCCCTAAAGTATTATGTGGTCTTATTGTAGATCCATCTGACGCATATATGTTTGGTCAAATCAATGATGGAAACTGTGTAGCGATGCCATTTGCAAAAGGATTTGGATGGGGTGCAGAACTTAATTTAAAGTATTGTTTTGAAAATTTATTTAATGGTCCTCGTGGTATGGGATATCCTAAAGAAAGAAGAGAACCTGAACAAAGAAATAAGAAAATTCTTGATAAAGTAAAAGAAGTAACACACCAATCTTTAATTAATATTTTACAAAATATTGACCAAGAATTATTACTTGGTGCTGTAAATAGACAATCATTTAAGGATTTCTATTTTACAAATGCTAAAGATAGTGAAGTTAAATCTTATTTAACTAAGCTTTTAAATATGTAATAAATTATGAGTAAAACTTTTTGTTTTACTCTTTATTGCAAAGAAAGGATATGATTTATAATGAAATTTAATGAATATAAATGCGAAAGACCTAACTTAAATGAGATAATTAATAAAATAGAAAATATAGCTTTATCTATTAATAATGCTAAACATTTAGAAGAAGTTATTTCTTTAATAAAAGAAGCTCAAATGATATCTGATCATTTTCAAACATTAGGTACTATTTGTGCTATAAGAAATAGTATTAATACACAAGATGAATTTTATATTAAGGAACAAGAATTTTTTGATGAAAATGCACCTAAATTTCAAAATGCTTTAAATAAATATGCTAAAAGTTTAATAAATTCTAAATATAGAAATGAATTAGAAGATAAATACGGTAAGCAATGGTTTAATATATTAGAATTAAATTTAAAATCATTTGATGAGAAAATAATGGATGATTTAGTTTTAGAATCTAAACTTTGCACTGAATATTCTAAATTACTTGCAAGTGCTAAAATAGAATTTGATGGTAAAATAAATAACTTAAGTCAAATGACATATTATACATCATCTAGTAATAGAAATACTAGAAAAGAAGCTACATTGAAAGTAGCAGAGTTTATGTCATCAATTGAAAATAAAGTAGATGAAATTTATGATAAACTTGTTCATGTAAGAGATAAAATGGCAAAAAAGATGGGCTATAAAAACTATATTGAATTTGGATATATACGCCTATCTAGAAGTGATTATAATGCAGATATGGTTTCGTCTTATAGAAAACAAGTTCTAGATGAAATTGTACCGATTGCGTCTAATTTAATTAAAGACCAAGCACTTAGAATTGGTATAGAAGATTTTAAATCATATGATATTCCATTATTTTACAAAGATGGAAATCCTATGCATAATAAAGATAAAGATACTTTAGTAAATAAAGCCTTAGAAATGTATAGTGATATATCTTTTGAAACTAAAGAATTCTTCACGTTTATGAGGGATAATGAATTAATGGATTTAGAATCAAAACCTGGAAAACAAGGTGGAGGTTATTGTACTATTATTTCAGATTATAAGGCACCATTTATATTCTCTAATTTTAATGGAACAATGGGTGATGTTGATGTATTAACACATGAAGCAGGACACGCATTTGAATGCTATACTGCATCTAAAAATTTAGAAATTTCTGATGTTTTTTGGCCAACCCTTGAAGCTTGTGAGATTCATTCAATGTCAATGGAATTTTTTGCATATCCTTATATGGAAAAATTCTTTGAAAACGACGCAACTAAATATCGTTATAAACATTTAGCAGAAGCTATTACATTTATTCCTTATGGAGTATGTGTTGATGATTTCCAACATTATGTATATGAAAATCCCAATATTTCACCTAAAGAAAGAAAAGAATATTGGCTACAAATTGAACGTAAGTATACACCTTGGAAAGATTATGATGGTATATCATATTATGAAAATGGAGCTTTTTGGCATAAACAAAGTCATATTTTTTCAAACGCATTTTATTATATAGATTATACTTTAGCTCAAGTATGTGCATTCCAATTTTTATTACTTGATAATGAAAATCATGATAATGCATGGAATACTTATTATGAACTTTGTAAGCTTGGTGGTTCTAAATCTTTCTTAGAATTACTTGATTCTATAAAATTTAAAAATCCATTCCAGATGGGTTCTTTAAAATCGATTATGCCTAAAGTAAACAAAATATTAATCAATTTAAAAAAAGAATATCAAAATAAAGATTAAAATTGTTTTATTAATTTTGTAAAGTATGATATACTTATACTAGTACAAAGGAGTTGATCTTATGGATAACATAGTTTATCGTTTAAGGAAAAATAGAAAATTAACTCAAGAAGAATTAGCAAGAATGGTTGGAGTTACAAGACAAACTATAATTTCTATTGAAAGTGGGAAGTATACTGCGTCTTTAACTTTAGCACTTAAAATTGCTAAAGTATTTGGAAGACCTGTAGAACAAATTTTTATTCTTGAGGAGGATGACTAATAATGGAATTCAATTATCAAAAAAAGCGTAAACATACAATTGGTAAGTTATGCGTAATGAGTGCATCTACATTACTACCAATTGCAGCATATTTTATATTATCAATTATTTATGAATTCTTTGGTTCAGATAATTCACTAGACTTAGAAGTTCTAAGATTAATGGTGGTAGTTGTATTTGAATTAATAATCGCATTTAAGATTGTTCATTATATAAGAATAATTATATCTGAAGATTATGCTACGGATTACTTTATTAAAAAATATGATGAAAGAAATTTATATATAAAACAACGTACTACTTCATTTACTTTAAAATTAACTTTATATATAATTGCAGTAGCTTTAATAGTATCTGGATTCTTCTCTAAATTACTATTTTATACTTTGGGTGGATTAATTGTTGTAATAGCTATAGTATATTTTGCAACACTTACTTATTTTTCAAAAAGATATTAGTAAGATTTTATTGAAAAATAATATAAACCGTTTTATAATATAACAGGTTAAAATTAAGTATGATTTAATCATATAACGAAAGGATGTATAATTATGGGTAGAGCTCATGAAGTTCGTGCAGCATCAATGGCAAAGACTGCATTGATGAAATCTAAAAAATATTCAAAATGGGGAAAGGAAATTCTAGAAGCGGCTAAATCTGGTGTTCCTGATCCTGAAATGAATCAAATTTTAAAGAAAACTATAGAACGTGCTAAAAAGGACCAATGTCCTGCAGATGTAATTAAAAGAGCAATTGAAAAGGCAAAAGGTGTTACATCTGGTGCAATGAAAGAAATTACTTATGAAGGTATGGGTAATGGCAATGTAGCAGTTATTGTTGAATGTTTAACTGATAATGTTAATCGTACTGTATCTTTTGTTCGTTCTGCATTTACTAAAACTGGTGGTAACTTTGGTGCATCAGCTGGATTTATGTTTTCAAGACAAGCTAAGTTTGTATTTGAAGGGTTATCAGAAGATGAATCGATGGAAGCTTTAATGGAAGCTGGCTGTGATTTTATTGATATGTCTACTGATGAAGATGGATTTGTAACTATAATTGCAGAACCTGAAAATTTCTCTTCTATTAGAGAAGCTTTAGTTAATGCTAAAGAAGATTTAGAATTTGAAACTGATGAAGTTAATTTATTCCCTAATTCATTAGTTGAATTAGATGAAGAAACAACATCTAAATTTGAACATATGCTTGAATTATTATCTGAATGTGAAGATGTACAAGCTGTTCATCATAATGCTGATATTGAAGAATAATGATTCAAACATCAAATGTGGTCTTGGTTAAATCCAAGGCCTTTTTTATAATATTACATCTTCAAATATGTCTTTAGTTGGTTTATAATATAAATAGAAAAAGAGGAATTATTTTATGAACTTTGAAAAAGAATTTGAATACGTTAAAGATTATCTAACAACTACAAATGGTGAGTTATCAAGAAGAGAAACAGAGACATTTAGAAAAAGATCAGAACACATTAAAAATGTATGTACTTGGTGTTTAAGAATATACAATGAATTAGATGAAATATTTAAATCTAGAGTATCACTTGATTGTATATTATTAGCTGCTACATTTCATGATGTTGCATATGGAGTTGAATCGTTTTATAATTCTCATCCTTTAGAAGGCGCACAAATTTGGAAAGAATATGCAATAAGAAATAATTATGATATTAATAAAATTGAATATGTATCTTTCTTAATTAAAGAACATTCTAATAAAGAATTATTAAAAGAAAAAGATACTCCTTTAGAACTTATAATATTAATGGAAGCTGATATATTAGATGAAGAAGGGGCGATGTCTATATGTTGGGATATGATAAACCTATCGTATAAACACCCACAAAGCTATTTAGATTGCTACTACAAGATTATTAAATATTCTGCACATATATTAAATGAAAATCCTATGAAAACTAAACCTGCAATAAGATATTGGCAAAATAAACAAAATCTAGTAAAAGAATTTATTAATCAATTAGAATTTGATTTAAATATTAATAAGGAGAATATAAATGGATAAAGAAGTAGAATATGATAAGTTATTACATATTAAAACAAATGGTAGAGATGATTCAAATTCTAATTTTATAAACTATCCATATGAAGCTACACCATACTGTGTACTTGAACGTTTAGCATATTCAGGATATATTAAGAAAAAAGAATATATAATAGATTTCGGCTGTGGTAAAGGAAGGGTAGATTTTTATTTAGCATATTGTACAAAAGTTAATATGATTGGTGTAGAATATGATAAAAGGTTATATAATAGTGCAATTACTAATAAAGAAACTGCTCTAAGTAAGAATAGAACTTCATTCTATTTAAGTGAAGCCTCTTTATTTAACATAGATGATAATATTACAGGAGCGTATTTTTTTAATCCTTTTTCTGTAGAGGTCCTTGAAAAAGTAATTAATAATATAAAAATAAGCTTAAGTAATAATCTAAGGGAATTTAAATTATTCTTTTATTTTCCTTCTTTAGAATATTTATATTATATAGCTAATAATAACATAGAAATAATAGATAAAATAGATTGTTCAGATTTATTTAAAGAAAATAAAGATAGAGAATATATTTTAGTATGTAAACTATAATATAAATACTATTTCTTTCCCCTCTTTTAAAAATCCTTTAAAAGTGTTAAAATGAATTATAAGAAAAAAGTAGAAAAGAATTATGGAGCGTATTTTAAAAAATAAATTAATAAATACTATTATTACAGTAGTATTAAATATTATTCCTATATTATTGTTAAGTATAGGAATTTTTGCATTTAAAATTAATGATAAATCTATAATTGATTATATTAATTTTGAAACCGAAAAAGGAATACAATATTTTGCCAGTGTAATTATAACTGTATTAATATTAATATTACATTTTATATTTATAATAAAGATTTTAGCAAAACATAAATCGACAATTATAGAACCAATAATGACAATAGTATTAAATATAGTATTAGTAATATTTGGGTTATCATGTGATCTATTATTATTTAGTAGTATATTTATGATTATTTTATCTAGTATATTTAATGGCTTATATATTGCATATTTAATATTTAGGTATATTAAAATTGGTAAAGAAGAAATTACTTCAAGCAACAATTTAGGAAAGAATTATTTATTTACACTAATACTTAATGCTATAAGTTTAATATCAGTATTAATAATCTTTATTACGCCATTATATCAAGCTATAGAAATTAATTCTAATAATATATCAAAATATTATATAATATCAGGTTTACTAGGCACTTCAAACCTAATAATATTTATTTTCTTTATTATATTTATCTTATTATTGTTAGTAGCTTGTGGCTATTTTTTAAACACTTTAAAATATTATTTTTGGAAAGATAAGAAATTCTCTCAAACATCTAAAAAATCAGCTTATTTCAACTTTGCAATTACTACAATATTCTTCTTAAGTGGCAATATAATTGTATTTATATTATCTATGTCTGAAAATTATTCATATGCTAATTCTAATTCGTTCATACCATTTATTATAACTTCACTTATTACCATAATTCATTCATTTGTAAATGCTAAAAATGAATATGATGAAGGAAACCTTAAAAATAGAAAAGAAATCATTTCTTCTATGTGGTTAATATTATTATTTGTAACTGCGTTTACAGCAGTTACTATAATAAGCATATTCTTAGATTTTATTAATATCAAAGGAACATCAAATTTTACTAATGGTGAGTTCTTTATTAAGGGTTATGATCTTTTAAAGGAACCATCAAAATCATCTGATAGTTTTATAATGATAACATTTATATTCTTTGCGATAATATTAATATCATCTGTTATGTATATTTTATCTATTGTATCAATATTTACAAAAAATAATGAAACTAAACGAATCGGATTAGCTACTATAATTATTAATTTTATATTTATCTTTGCGATTGGACTATTTAGTAAATACTATGAAATAAGTTCTAAAATAAATATGGAAATGATTAACGAATATATAGAAAAGAATTTTGGTACAAGTTATAATATAATTGATTACGATTTAGAAGTTACTTCTGGTTGTTTTTCTTTAATATTTGTAGATATTGTTCTTGCAATTGCTTTATTCATTTTAAAACCATTTACAAAAGCTTCGTTAAATAGTTCAGAAGGTACTATCGATGTTAATTTAAATGATGATACGTTAAAAGTTGAATTAAAATCTGATAGTTTATCTAAACAAAGTACTACAAATCAAAATAGCAATTTAAATGTCACTAATCAAGATTTTGATGCTTGCCCTGCATTTACGCAATTAGATAGTTTAAAACCTAAATTTGATCTTGAATTAAATAAAAAACTTGCTTTAAACTTTGAGGCACCATCACTAGCTCAAATCACAAAATTTATAGTAGATTACGCAAGAGAATCACGCTTACATCTATCTTATACACAAGAAGATATTGCTTCATTTATTGCAGGCCTTGGGGCGACTAAACTATCAATCTTACAAGGTATGTCCGGTACTGGTAAAACATCCCTTCCTAAAATCTTCTTAGAAGCTTTAATGGGCAATTGTGAAATCATTGAAGTAGAATCATCCTGGAAAGATAAAAATGAACTTATAGGTTATTATAATGAATTTACCAAAACTTATACTCCTAAAAAATTTACCAGAGCTTTATATAAAGCATCTCTTAATCCTGATGTCATTACATTTATAGTACTTGATGAAATGAACTTGTCAAGAATAGAATACTATTTTTCTGATTTCCTATCTTTAATGGAAAATGAACCGCATATGCGAGAAATTCAATTATGCAATGTATCTCTTTGTAATATTTATAATAATAAAAAACATGATTATTTAAGCTTAATTAATGGTCATACACTACATATACCTGAAAATATTTGGTTTATAGGTACAGCGAATAGAGATGAATCAACATTTGAAATATCTGATAAAGTATATGATAGAGCTCATACAATGAATTTTAATAAAAGAGCTCCTAAAGTAAGAAATTATCAAGAAGAAATACCTCAAAGATATTTATCTTATAAACAATTTGATGATTTAATAAAAAAAGCTATAAATGATGTTGAATTTGAACTAGAAGATGTGAAATATATAAAAGAATTAGAACAATTATTAAGACCATATAATATTTCATTTGGGAATCGTATAATGAATCAAATTGAAAATTATGTAAAAGTTTATGTATCTTGTTTTAGAAATGGAGAAGATTTGGTTAATGAAGCTTTAGAAAGAATATTATTAACTAAAGTAGTTGCTAAACTTGAATTTAAAGCTATTGAGGATAAAGATTCTTTAATAAAAGGATTTGAACGAATTGGACTTTTAAAATGTGCAGATTTCGTAAGAAGTCTTAATGAGGATTATTAATGAAAAATATATTAGAAGAATTATCGGAAATTGCAGGCGATTATGAAAGTGCAAATTCTTTTACAACAAATAATAATAATATTTCAGTTTCTGAATTTGAATACTTTTCAATAAATAGGTTTTCATTATTTTTAGTTCATGAAAATTATGACTTTAATTTGTTAAATGATAATTTAAACAATATTGAAAGTGTCCTTCCTTCAATTAAAAGAATATTTATTAAACCTATAATTCATTTAATTGATGAAGAAGAGGTTCTACCAGTTGAAGCAGTTAAATTAATCAATAATAAAACTATAAATCATATTTCTGTTCATAGTGAATATTGGGATGATATTATAAATGATAGTATAAAGCCTTTAAAATTAATGACTAAGGTTTATAAGGATAATTATTCTATTTATGAAAATCAAGTTTTTGCTAAAACTGTTGATGCAATTATATTTTATTTAAGAAAGAACATAAGATATCTTAAAAATATGATGTATACTAGTAAAATATTATCAACGAATTTATTAGATAGATTAAATCATATTAACTATTATATAGCAGTAGGTAAACTACACACTTCATATGTTAGAAATTTTTCTAAGAACTATGACGTATCTTTAAGTTGTTTAAATAAAATGAATTATATTC
The DNA here is from genome assembly GCA_964524125.1 of uncultured Clostridium sp. Lineage (GTDB taxonomy): Bacteria > Bacillota_I > Bacilli_A > Acholeplasmatales > Anaeroplasmataceae > CAG-307. The sequence goes on along the minus strand of CAZGBY010000001.1, from coordinate 70,623 downwards.
TTGATACTTTAACATCAAGACTTAAAAGGAATGTATATAGATTAAATAAGAATTATCCTAAAAATTTAAAATTGCATAATTCTAATATTTTACATATGCAAAAGGATTATCATAAGGTTTATAATTTATTAAAACATTTTAATGATAACAAAGATATTAATAAAAATATTGATATGAAAAGTATTAATAATTTATATAATCATTATTATGAATATATAAAAATATTAATAATATTTTCAATTCTTCATTTTAATTTTGAGTCTTCACCAAAACAAAAAATTAATTTTAATAATTTAGATTTAATATTTAATAATAATAAATATAAATTGCATTTAACATCACATGATAAAGGATTATTATTAGAATTTGAACATGATATCAAATATAATATTTTATTAGTATTATTTGATAGAAACGGTAATCTTTCAAACGATAATGATAATATTATTATTAGTCCTATACCATTATCTTGTAAATATGTTCAGATAAGTATTGATGATATTGATTCTTTTAGAAAAATACAAAAAATATTACTTAAGGGTATGATTTATTCTACAACTTATTTTAATATATGTCCTTTTTGTAATGAAAATTTATATAAAAAAGAAAATGAACAAGTGTATTATTGTAAATCTTGTAGAACAATAATTAAAGAGAATTATTGTGATGTCGTAAATAAAAAATATTATAGTACTGATATTGATAGTATAATACTTGATGAAGATATAGAAGGAAATATAGATATTTCATATCATTATAGAAATATAACAGATTTAACTTTTAATAAAGAAATTATTTGTCCATATTGCAATAATATTCACAAATGAATTATTTTGAAATTACCTGCCAAATTTGGTGGGTTTTTATGTTTACAAGAAAATTAAAAAAATATAAACGGATAATTTATTATATAGAGGGTTATAAAATAAGTCATTAGTTTAATTGTATAATTATTAATAAAAAATATATTAGATATTTACATATTTATCTATTAGGTTAAATGATTAATAATTCTTCCATTATATTAAAGGAAAGGAAATTGATATTAACGAATATTAAAGAAAAATAAAAGTAATACCGAATGATGTAAGAATCAAACCCATTAAAGATTTTTATAATCTTAGTTATAAACGTTGTTTTAAATATGTAGTAAAAGATATAGTTTGTGTTTTTAAATTCTTAAGTTTTAATTAAACTAAATAGTGTATACTATATTATAGAAAGAAGGACTATTATGAAAAAAATAAATTTGTTATTAACTTCATTATTATTATTTACTTGTGTATCATGTAAATCACAAAAAGATAATACTAATCCTATTATATCAAAAACGGAGGATAATCAAGATTTAGATATATCTACTCCAGATTTTACGTTACCAGATATAACTATAGGTAATGTAAATTATGATGAAACTAATGATATAGTTATTGATTTAACAAATAAAAGTATTACTAATAATAATGGATATATATTGTTTGAAGATAATACTTTATTTATTACAAATACAGGATCGTATTATTTAACCGGAAATTTAGATGGAAGAATAATATGTACCGGTAACGAAGAAGCTCAAATAGAATTGATACTAAATGGAGTAAGTATTACATCATCTGTATCATCTCCTTTAATTGCTTACGATATCGATTCTTTTGTTATAAAATCAGAATCTGGTTCTGTAAATACTATTATAGATAATAGAACTGAAGAAGAATCTTATAATAGTGCGATATATGCTAATTGTGACATGGATATAAAAGGTAAAGGTACTTTAAATGTTTTAGGATATTTAAACAACGGTATTCATTCTACTAAAGATTTAGTAATTAAAAATTTAAATTTGAATGTTACAGCAACAAATAATGCACTTAAAGGAAATAATTCAGTTACTATCTCAAATACAACTTTATATGCAATTTCAACATCAGGAGATACTATTAAAACTACAGATTCTTCTATATCTAGTAAAGGAAAACAAAGAGGTAGTGTAGAAATAACTGGAGGAACAGTTAATTTGTTTGCTGCATGCGATGCTATAGACGCAAAATATAATGTTTATATAAACGAAGATGTAGAACTTAATTGTTATACAGAAGATTATTCACCTTATTCAGAATATGTATCAGAAGTATCACAAGACACGTTATATTTACAAATACCATCATCTTGTAGTGTTACACTAACTTTTAATTTAGAAGATGGTACATCTAATACACTAACAGGTACTAAAATATCATCTACATCAAATGGTATGCAAAGGCCTGGTGGAAATAATGGCGTATATTATCAATTTGAAGTTCCATCAAATACTGTAAGTTTTATCGTTAATCTTACTTATAGTAAAAAGACTTATAAATCAGAATCTATGAATTTAAATTCATCATATGATTGTTTAGCCGCTCAAATAAGAAATTCTACTTTAGTAACTAGTTGGCAAACATATCAAGTTAGTCAAGGAGGAGGTTTTGGAGGACCTGGTGGTATGATGGGTGGTATGCAAGATGGTAATACTGATAAAGCATCATACTCTTGTAAAGGAATTAAATCAAATAATGAAATTTATATTTCTGGTGGAAACATAACTATTTATTCACACGATGATGGTATTCATGCAAATTATGGAGAAACATTAGAAAATGAAAGTATTGGTTTAGGGAATATCTATATAACAGGTGGTAATTTATCAATAACTTCTGATGATGATGGTATTCATGCAGATTATAATTTAGAAATAACAGGTGGTTACGTAAAGATATTAAAATCATATGAAGGGTTTGAAGCGAATATTATCACAATTAATGGCGGAGTATCAGAAGTATATGCATCTGATGATGGTTTAAACGCTACTAAAACAAAAGAAACTCCATATATTTATTTTAAATTTGGAACAATTTATATTAACGCAGATGGAGATGGAATTGATTCAAATGGTAATATTGTAATGTCTGGTGGAAACGTAATTGCAATTGGTCCTAAAGATGCAGGGAATGGAGTGTTAGATTTTGATGGTTCATTTAAATTAACAGGTGGCAATTTACTTTGCATTGGATGTAATGGTATGAACCAAGCTCCTACAGGAAATGGAGCTACTGTAAAAACATCTAAAACAAGTATTTCTCAAGGTAAGTATTTAACTTTATTAGTAGATGGTACTGTAACACTTGAACTTTATATTTCTAAAAGTAATATGAATTATATTGTATATGCATCTTCATCTTCTAATATATCAATTAGTAATTCTTCAAGTTCTTCGTTTGATGGAAATATTTATGGAGTATTATAATGAGTATTTTAGCATTTAATAGAAAAGAAACTAAATATATCTTAACTGAAGAACAAGTTATTAAATTAAAAGATAGAATAAAGCAGTATATGAATTTAGATCCTCATTGTGATGGTTATAGAACATATAAAATCCAAAATATATATTATGATACTCAAAACAATGATTTAATTTCTAAATCAATTGAAAAACCAGTATTTAAAGAAAAATTAAGATTAAGAAAATATTATGGTTCTAATGTTTATTTTTTAGAAATAAAAAAGAAATGTCATGGTATTGTAGGTAAAAGAAGAATCGTGTTAAAAAAAGAAGAATTAAATTTATTTTTAAATGGTAATGATTTAGGATATATTAATGACTATTCATCTAAAATGGCTATTAAAGAAATTAAATATTTAACAGAAAGATATAATTTAATTCCTAAAGTATATCTTTCTTACGAAAGATTAGGATTCTTTTCAAAAGTTGATAAATCATTAAGACTTACTATTGATAGTAATTTAAAATCAAGAAGATATAATTTAGATATTGAAAATGATGAATGTGATAATTATATTATTCCTAAAAATAATTATATATTAGAAATAAAATCAGTTAATAATTACCCTTTATGGCTTGTTAATATATTAACTGATTTAAATATAAAGTGTACAAGTTTTTCAAAGTATGGTAAAGAATATAAGAATTATTTAGGAGGTATTTATGATAAATAGAATATTTGAAAATAATTTAACCTTAAGTATATTAATATCTATTTTAAGTGTCATATTATTAAGTATAGTGTTTGGTTATTTATATACAAAGTTAAACAAAGGAAGAATTTATAAAAAAGAGTTTTTACTAACACTTATTTTAATTCCAATAATTGTAGTAGGACTTGTGGGTGTAACTGGTGTTATTTTAAATTCGATTATTGGGACTGATTCACAAACAGAAAGAGCTGTTGTGGCACTTGCTGGTGCTATTTTAGTTATAAGATTTAGAACTAAGAATTTAGAGCCTTTAGATTTAACATATATTTTCTTTGGGTTTGTATATTCATTTATTATAGGTCTTGGATATTTATATTTAGGTTTAGTATTCTATGCATTATTTATTATAACTGCTTTTATTATATCTAAGATAAATATTTCTAAAGTTGATAATAGTTATATACTTAGAATATGTATTCCTGAAGATTTAGAATTTGAAGAAGAATTAAAAAATGTTTTAAATAAGTATACAAAATATAATAAATTGTGTAAAATAAAATCAGCAGATATGGGAACTACATTTATACTTACTTATTATGTAGAGTTAATAGATTCAAATAATATTAAATCATTCCTTGATGATTTAAGAATTAAAAATGGTAATATGACAATTACAATTAATAAAAAAATGGAAGTAGATATAGACTAGTAAGGAGTTTTTTATGAAATTACTTTTATGTGAAGATGAACATACACTATCTAAAGTTATAAGTGTACTTTTAAAAAAGAATAACTATACAGTTGATTGTGCATATGATGGTGAAGAGGCTTTAGATTATATAAAAGTTGGAAGTTATGACGCTATCATTTTAGATGTAATGATGCCAAAGCGAGATGGATTTTCAGTACTTAAAGAAATAAGATATTTAAAAATTAAAACTCCTGTAATTATGCTTACAGCTAAAAGTACTTTAGAAGATAAATTAGAAGGATTTGAATATGGAGCAGATGATTATATAACTAAGCCATTTGCCACACCTGAATTACTAGCAAGACTAAAAGCGGTTATAAGAAGAAACGAAGGCGTTTCTGATAACTTTTTAGAATTTAATGGTGTTAAGCTTGATACTCAAACTTTTAAATTAGTAAATGGTGATATTAGCGAATCTTTATGTAATAAGGAATTTCAAATTATGCAAAGCTTAATGATTAAACCTAAATCGCTAGTATCACTTGATTCTTTATTAAATCAAATTTATTCTTTTGATGAAGGGGATATTACAACTATTTGGGTATATATTTCATATTTAAGAAGGAAACTTAAAAATATTAATGCTAAAATTAAGATAAAAGCAATAAGAAATGCAGGTTATATCTTGGAGGAGTTAGATGATAAAGAAGTTACAAACTAAATTCATTATAGTTACTATATCTATTTTATTTATTGTATTTTCTTCTGTTTTACTTGTTATTAATTTGATTAATTATAATAATTTAAAAAAGAATGCTGAAGATAAAATAGAAATGGTATTAAATATTGATAGACCAGGTATATTTTCTGAAACACCTTTTTCTGCTAGATATTTTAAAGTAATATATAAAGATAATAGAATTTATGTTGATTTAAATCATATTATAACGGTAGATGAACAAGAAGCTTATCAAATGGCTTCTTTAATAACTAAAGAAGAAGGATTTTATGAAAATTTTTATTATAAAGTTTTAGAACAAGATGATATAAAAGGAAATAAAATTATATTCTTTTTAGACACACAAATGGAAAGAGAAAGTTTTATATCATTTATGAAGACTAGTATTTTAATAACATTTGGTGGTCTTTTTATTATAGCTTGTTTAGTAATTATATTTTCTAAAATAGTTACTAAACCGATATTAGATGGTTATCAAGAAAGAAAAGAATTTATATCTAATATTAATCATGAGATAAAAACACCACTTGCAATAATAAAAGCAACTAATGAAATAATTGAACTTGAAAATAAGAAGTCAGAATGGACAAAAATTATAGATGAACAAACTAATAAAATGGATGAATTACTTAAAAAAGCTTTCTTTATAAGTAAAATGGATGAAGATAAATTATCACTTAATAAAGTAGAACTTGATTATAGTGAAGTTGTAAAAGAAGTGGTTTCTCCATTTGAAGTGTTATCACAAAAAGATAATAAAAAAATCATATTAGATATTGAAGATAATATTAAGATAATTGGTGAAGAATCATTACTTGGTGAGCTTTTATCTATCCTTGTAGATAATGCGATAAAGTATTCTATAAATGATAGTGATATTTATGTTAAACTAAAAAAACATAATAAGAATGTAATACTTAAAGTTTCTAATTGTGTAAGTGATATTAAAGTAGGAGAACATAATTATTTATTTGAAAGATATTATAGGTCTGAGGAATTATCTAACAATAAACATGGTTATGGTATAGGCCTTTCAATGGCAAATACAATAGTAAAATTACATAGTGGAAAAATAAGATGTTACTCACAAGATGGTAAAATTATGACTTTTGAAGTTGTTCTTTAAGTAAAATACACTCATTAATTTGGGTGTATTTTTAAATTGTGTAAAGTTTTCTTAACAAAAGGTGCATTTTTTTTTTTTTTTGAAAGCGTTTTCAAGTTTTTATATTGACATTCAAGTTTTTTGTGATATTCTATTATGGTGTCTAAAAATAGGGCATTTCGAAAAGGATGGTAAAGAAATTATGAAGAAAAGAAGAAGTTTTTTAAAAGTTTTAGCTGCTAGTGCAATTTTAGGAACATTTGCACTTGCAAGCTGTGAAGTAAATGTGGAAGTTAAAGATCCAACAAGTCAAGTTGAATCAATTGTAATAACTGTTCCAGGAGATGTAAAGTCAATAAAAGTAGGTGAAACATTACAACTTACTGCTGATTCAAGTGTTACTTGGTCATCTAGTGATGATAAAGTAGTAACTGTAAGTGATGCTGGTTTAGTTACAGCTGTAGCAGAAGGTAATGTTAAAATTACAGCTACATCTACTATAAATACATCAATTACAAAATCTGTTGCGTTAATTATTAAAGCTGGTGATACTACAGATAACGGTGGTGGTTCTTCTAATAATGGAGGCTCTAATGGTGAAGGTGTTACAATTACTCAAGATTGGGACTCTATTAATTATGCTACACATGATCAATATATCTCAGCTGTTGATGATACACCTTTAAAGATTAAGGGTAAAATTACTTATATATCATCATCTAAGAGTTCATATATTTATTGTATTCAAAATGGTAATGATGCTTATTATATTTATCAACAAAGTTTAGCATTAGGTGAAATTGAAGTTGGTAAAGTGTATGAAGTTTGTGGATTTAAGACTAATTATGGTGCAAATTGTTTAGAACTTAAGAATGTTGAAGTATGTAAAGAATTAACTGAAGATATTACAGTTACAGCTAATAATTTAGCAAATGTAGATTTATCTGATGAAGATAATATTTATAAGTATCAAGCTTCTTATGTATCAGGAAATGCAGTTATTGAATCAATTACTATTAATGAATCTAAAGCTTATTCATTTAAAGCAAAAATAAATGATGTTTCGTTTACATTTGAAGTTAAGAAGAATGATGATGATGATTTTGCAAGTATAAATCAAAAGTTAAAAGAAGCTAGGAGTTTTGATTTTAAGGGATATATTATAACAGGTAGATCAAGTAGCTCAATTTATCTACTATCATCAGATGATTTGACAATTCAAGCAATGACTGATGCTGATAAGGTTGAACTTGCAGCAAACAGAGTTTCTGTAGTTCCATCAATTTTAGCTAGTGTTAATTCGATTACTCTACCTACAAAATCTGATTATTATGAAACTGTAAGTATTTCATGGGCATCAAGTTCAGCAAGTATTGATGTAGCAACTGGAGTAGTTACACATTCTGGTGAAGAAACTGTTACTTTAACTGCAACATTTACATTAAATGGTGAAACAACTACAAGAACATATTCTGTTTATATTTTTGAACAAGACACAAAACAATATGAAGAAATTGCTAAACTTGATTTTGAAGGTTGTGAAACGCCTAATCAATATGGAGTATCAGGAACTAAGAGCAGTTATGCAGATGGAAATGTAACTCTAGGTGGCCACACTTGGTTATTAGCTCAAACATTAATCGCATCTGATGGTATAACAAAAGAAGGTGATTTTGCTGGACGTGTAAAACATACAGGTGGCGATGATGTCGATCCTAGAATTCAAATTGAAGAGTACCTAGAAATTAATGCGATCGATTTTAAAGCTGTAGCATATAATAGTGGTTCAGTAGGAGCTACTCTTCATGTAGAATATCAATTAGAAGGTTCATCAGAATGGACTAAAGTATCTATATCAGTGGCTGTCACAGATGATTTATTAGAATACCATTTTGCTTTACCTGAAGGTGCTAAGAAAGTTGCTATAGTACTTGAACAATCACAATCAGGAGCTGTAACAATTAATGTGGATTCAATTAAACTCTTAAAGTAATTAGGTGATTTATATGAAAAAAAGAATATTTGGCTTATGTGGATTGGCTCTACTCGGATTAATGACGAGTTGTGGTGAAGTTCAACTTCCTATCGAATCTACTGTAGAAGAATCAAAAATTACATCAATTGATATTTTAAAGGATTCATCAACTGTTGATGAATTAGAAGCTAAGGTTGGAGACCAAATTCAATTATCATATAATTGTAACGATGGTAATAAACCAAATGTTGAATGGTCATCATCTGATGAAAGTATTTTAACAATTGATGATTCCGGCAAAGTTACTGTAGTTGGAAAGGGGACAGCAATTGTTTCAGTTGCTGTATCTGGAAAAACTTATATTGAAGATTCGATATTTATTACTTGTAAGAATAATAAAATTTATCAATCTGCTGTAGGTAGCGGAAAAACTCCTTATGATCCTATTTTTATAGGAAACGAAGGGGAAAATGAACCAATTGAAGTTTATTTTATGGAAATGCAAAGAATTTATGGTGATACTATCTTTATTAAAAAAGGGAATGTTGAAGTTCTAATTGATGCAGGTTATCCAGAAGATGGTTCTCATACAGCAGAGTTTTTAAAAGAAAAATGTACTGATGGTAGAATTGATTTATATATGATTTCACATGCCGATGGTGATCATATCGAAGGCGTATCTAATGAATTAAAAGACATTGGTGATATATCTTTAATGATTGACTATGGTGGTAAACAAGCAAGTAATGATGTTAAAGCAACTCGAGAAAAAGCTGATACATATTATTCAGCATATGAATGTGCTAATCATAGAAATGGGGCATCTCAAATTTATTATTTAACATCTGAATTTTATGTAGAAATAGTAAATACTCATACATATATCAAACCTGATGAATCTACAACTGCTTCAAATCCATATTCTGTTACGGCTATATTCCATTATAAGGATTTCTCATTCTTTAGTGGAGGAGATATTACTGAATCTACTGAAGAATTAATATTGAAATATGAAGAATTAGAAAATGTAACTTTATATAAAGCTTCACATCATGGTTCTCATGGCTCAAATACTCAAGCATTTATGAATGCTTTAAATCCTAAGTATGTAGGTATATCAGCTGCACGTGCTGGTACATACGGTGAAGAATTTAAAGGCCCAGACAAAAATAAAACTTACAATTTGAATGCTGCATCAGGACACCCTGCTGCACAAGCAATTGAAAGAATTTATAAGATACCTAACATTTCAAAGAATTTAAATGTTTATTGGAATGCAGTTAATGGAACTATGAAATTTACTTCATATGGTGAAAATGATTGTACGTTCCAAGGTTCAACACCAATTAAAGGTTATTATGATTATGCGCCAGATGGAAAAGGTTACGTAACTGAACCAATTTGGGATGAAGCTGCAGGTGATTGGAAGAATAAAGTGACTGGTGAAGAAAATTATAAACTTCATGAAGCTAAAGTATTTACATTTAGAGATTATATTCAATATCTTCCAACTTGGGCTCAACAACAATATTACCCAGATTATAAAAAATAGAATTTAACTATATTGTCTTACTTTCTTTTGAAGGAATGAGTTTTGACTCATTCCTTTTTAAATATTTAAGACTTAGGATTATAATTTTTTAAATATTTATAGGTCGGGTTGATATATTATAAAATTTTATATTATACTATTAGTGTAGTAAAAACAATTCAAAAAGATGTGATTCATAAGAAATATTTAAAAACTTAAAGTTTTAAATGATTCATCTTTCGACACTCATTTAAACAAACATAATGTTATTTGGATTGTTATAGCATCTTTATATACAAATTTAGATGATGAAACTAAATTTATCAAAACATTACAAAGTTCTGTTATTGAAGAATTAAATGAAATGTTTCCAGGCGTTTTAACAAGTATAGAAACAACTATTGCCTTAGCATAAAAAATGATTACAAATTAAAAATTTATATTTTTAATTGATGAATGGGACGTAGCTTTAGGAGAATCGAATAATGATGAACTTATTAATTTAATAAATAATAAAGTACAAGACGTAAGTGTTTCAAGATTTGATAATGATATCAAAAATATTAATTCACGTAATGCAGCACTTACATTATTAATACATTTAGGATATTTAGCATATGATAGAGATGATGCAACGTGTAGAATACTTAATTTTGGTGATATGGTCTTTTTTTGATGTGATATTTTTATAAGTTATTTATCAATACTAAACTATCCTAGAATATATATCCAAGTGTTGTAAATGGTTTCATTGTTTATTATTTATTATTTATTTATCTTTATATAAATTTATAAGATTTTTAATCTAACTAATATTAAAATGTTATTTAATTATAAATGTTATATGTAATCCCTGCAAGTTATACAAAAATGTGTAAATATATCTTTTTTATATATACAAAAATGTGGAAAAATATCTTTTTTATTTATACAAAAATGTGAAATATCCCTTTATTTCGTATACAAAAATGTGTATAATATAAATATAAACAAAAGCAAGGTGAATAATTATGCTTAAAAGAAAAGTTGATTTATTTCTAAAAAGTTGGAAGGAAGATGTTAACAAAAAACCGCTCATTATATCGGGGGCTCGTCAAATTGGTAAGACTACTTCTATAAGAAAATTAGGGAAAACGTATGAATCGTTTATTGAGATTGATTTTGTTAGAATGCCTCAATTTAAAACTATTTTTAAAAACGGTTATGAAGTGAAGAATATTATTAAAGAAATAAGTTTATTAGAACCTAAATTTAAATTTATTGAAAATAATACTTTAATCTTGTTTGATGAAATTCAAGAACATCCTGATGCAGCAACGTCATTGAAACCATTTTCAGAAGACGGAAGATTTGATATTATATGTTCGGGTTCATTACTTGGTGTAAATTATAAAAAGATTAGAAGCATTCCCGTTGGATTTAAAGAAGAATACAATATGTATTCATTAGATTTTGAAGAATTCTTATGGGCAAATGGTTATGAAGATGGTCAAATTGAGGATATTTATAAGTATATGCTAGAACTTAATCCACTTCCAGAATCATATATAACTAAATTAAGACAGTTATATAGAGATTATATATTTGTAGGTGGAATGCCTGAGGCGGTACAATTATTTATTGAAAGTGGAACATTTGCTGAATCCTTTAATGTACAAAATAGAATATATAAAGACTATGAAGATGATATAACTAAATATGTTGAAGGATTGGACACATCGAAAGTGAAAAGAGTTTATCGACATATTTCAGCACAACTTGCTAAAGATAATCATAAATTTCAAATATCAAAATTAGGTCATGGTGCAAGAGCAAGAGAATTTAATGGAACCGAAGAATGGTTAAAAGATGCAGGGATAATTAATATAGCTTATAATTTAGAAGAACTAAATTTACCTTTTTCAAACTATGAAATGAGTGATTATTTTAGAATTTATTATGCAGATCATTCGTTGTTTATAGCTAATTTAGATGAAGAAGCTAAAGAAGATTTAATCATAAATGAAAATTATGAAATCTATAATGGAGCTTTATATGAAAGCTTAATATCAGAAGCATTATTAAAAGAAGGATTTAAACTTTATTTTTATAAAAATACTGATTCAACAATTGAATTAGATTTTCTAATAAGGGTTAAAAATGAAATTATTCCAATTGAGGTAAAAAGAACTAGAGGTAGAAGTAAATCATTAAATATTATTTTGGAAAATAACGAAAAAATCAATTATGGTGTTAAATTGACTAATGGGAATATAGGATTTGAAAATAATAAATTTACTTTTCCATATTATTTAACATTTTTATTAAAAAGATTTTTTAAGGAAACTAACTATATAAAATGGAATTAGTGATGTCCATAATATATTATTAAATATAAACATTAATTCTTAATAAAATAAAAGGTTCACATTAATTAATTTATAATGGTAGTCATTATTGTTTAATTAGAAGTGAACCTTTTTAAATTTAAAATTAAAAATTAAATAAATTTTATTATCATATTATCAATGTTTAAAGTAAAAAGAAGAGACTTTCATCTCTTCTTAAATTATTTAGTTCCAAATATAATATCTAATGAATCAAGTTCGTCTTGTTCTTTAACTAGTTCTAAATCAAGTGCTACTTCATACATTATTTCATTAACACCTTGATAGTCATCAAATATTTGAATAGTTAGATCATCAAGCATTCCAAAATATCCATCTGGTATTTCTTCATGACGTTCTATATATTCATTAACTGTATCTTCAAAATTAGATAATTTATCATAATCTTCTTGTTTATAATTTTTTAAATTTAATAATTCATTTTCAAAATCTTGTACATAAAGAAGAAGATTAATAGTTTTAGAGTTCTTATCCATTTCAATAATATTTCCTCTATATTCGCTTTTTAAAATAGAAGAAATAGTCATAAAATGATCATGAATATAATTAAATCCACTTTCAAATATAATTTCTAAATCCTCATCTAAATTCTTTTCTTCAACATATTTGTTATATAAATAGTCTACAACTAAAATTGTATGAGAAAATCTAGTTATTATTTTACTTTTTAAAGTTATTAAAGTATTAATTAATTCATGTTGTTCAAACTTCCAATTACCATAATCAGTATAAATATCCACAGTATCACCTATTATCTAGTCTTCATTTGAGGGAATAGAATAACATCTCTAATAGTAGTTGATTCAGTTAAGAAGATAATTAATCTGTCTACACCAATACCGATACCACCAGCTGGAGGCATACCATATTCAAGTGATTCAACAAAGTCAATATCCATCTCAGAAGCTTCATCATTACCAGCATCTTTTTCTTTTAATTGTTCTTCAAATCTTTCTTTTTGATCAATTGGATCATTTAATTCAGTATAAGCATTAGCAAATTCTTTTCCACCAATAAATAATTCAAATCTTTGAGTAAATCTTGGATCTTCTGGATCTTTTTTCGTAAGTGGTGAAATTTCAGTTGGATGACCACATAAGAATGTTGGTTGAACTAAAGTCTTTTCACCATATTCTTCAAAGAACGCATTAATAATATGACCAACAGAAATGAAGTGAGGTTCAATTTCAATATGATGTTCTTTTGCAAGTGCACAAGCTTCTTCAAAAGTATAGTTATTATTTTTGAAATCTACACCAGTTTGTTCTTTAATAACTTCACACATAGTTGTAACTCTAAATGGTGCGCCAATATTAATTAAATCACCTTCAGGGTCAAATGGATTTTTAAATTCAGTTTTTCCTATAACTTTTAATGCTGCATGACGAATTACACCTTCACATAATTCCATCATAGATGATAAATCACCAAATGCTTGATAAAGTTCAACTGTGGTAAATTCAGGGTTATGAGTACGATCCATACCTTCATTTCTAAAGATTCTACCAATTTCATAAACTCTTTCAAGACCACCAACAAGTAATCTCTTTAAATGTAATTCAGTTGCGATTCTTAAATAGAAGTCAGAATCAAGTGCATTATGATGAGTAATAAATGGACGAGCAGTTGCTCCACCTTGAATGTTTTGAAGTACTGGAGTTTCAACTTCAATGAATCCGTTGTTGTCAAAGTATTCTTGCATTGCACGAATAATTCTAGGTCTTTGAATGGCAACCCTCTTAGCATCTTCATTCATAATTAAATCTAAGTATCTACGTCTATATCTTTCTTCAATATCTTGAAGACCATGGAATTTTTCAGGAAGTGGTCTTAAAGCTTTTACAAGGTGAGTATATTTAGTACATTTAATAGTAATTTCACCAGTTTGAGTACGCATTACATCACCATCAACCCCTACGATATCTCCAATATCTGCAAGTTTGAATAATGCATACATATCTTCACCAACAACATCTTTACGAATGTATACTTGAATAAATCCTTCTTTGTCTTGAATTGCAAAGAAAGAAGCTTTACCCATTTTACGAATAAACATAATACGTCCTGCAACTGAAACTTTGATTTGTTTTTCTTCAAGTTCTTCATGAGACATATCTTTATATGTTGATTTGATATCAGTACTATGACTTGTCGCATCAAATTTTTGACCAAAAGGGTCTATTCCTAACTCTTTATATTTTGCAAGTTTTTCTCTTCTTATAATTTCTTGTTCAGATAATTTTTCCACAATAAAAACCTCCTATGATTTTATATTTAATTATACCATAAGTTAAAGAAAAAAAGTATAAAAAGTAATTAAATTTGAGTTAAATTATTAATAATTTATTAATTTAGAATAAATCATAAGGAGATTTTTTTAAGTATGGATGATTTTTATAATATTTTTTTAAGTTAATTTTATATTTAATTTTGTTAATTACATATTTAAATATAGGTGGGAATGATATTCTGTTTAATAATATCTTGAAATGTTTTAATATCGTATAAAATGATTTTATAGTCTTCTTACTATAATATTTATATCCAATTATGGAACCTATAAAAATAAATAAAATCAAATATAAATTTGTAGTAATGATAAAAGAATCTATTAGTTTAATATAAAAATATAAGTATATGATACTAAATAGTATATCTTTAATAAAACTTATCTTCTTATATCTAATTAATTTTAACGTATATCCAAGTAAGTATCCATATCCTAAATGTATAAGTATAAGTATATATTCATACATTATGAAAATAGTTTCTTAAAGAAGTTATCTTTGTTTTTCTTAGTTTTAAAATCTAATGATGAAATTTTACCTTTTAAGATAATTGTATCTAATTCATTGCTTGATTTAACTAATGTTAAATCTTCACCTTTAATAATTAAAGGAGAGTTTTCTAACATTAAAGAAGCTTCTGTTTGAGTGATTTCTATTATTTTTTTAATTCCTTTAATCTCTATTTCTTCATTATTTAACATTTTAATTTCCATATATTCACCAATTAATGTTATGTATATTAAGTAACAAATATACAAAAAAAGAAGAAGTTTTATACTTCTTCATTAATTAAAAAGCCTAAATATAAAGGTATTGTTAATATATTATTTGCATAACCTATATTTCCATCTATTAGTTTAATTGCAAAATCTACTTTGTAGTTATTATCTGTTAAAATAGTTTTTAATGATTTTGCGTTACCGTTTGTAGATTTAACCTCAATAGGAGTTAATTTGTTGTTAAACATAGTGATAAAATCTATTTCTAAGCCGGATGATTTAGTATAATAATACAGGTTTTTATTTAACTTTATAAATGCATCAGCTACTATATTTTCGTATATAGCTCCTTTATAAATACCTAAATTCTTATTTAATATATTAAATGTAGTTCCTCTTTCTAACATTGCAATAAATAAACCAGTATCAGCTACATATATTTTAAAATAATCTTCATCTTTATAAGCATTTAAAGGTGTATCTAAAGATGTTAAGTTATGACATAATTTAATAAGGCCAAATTCCTCAAGCCAAGTTATAGCATTTTTATACTCTCTTGATTTAGCATACTTATTTACAACACTATACTGGAATTTTTTGTTTTCTTTAGCAATTTGTGATGGAATACTATTATAGACTTCCATAATTTTTATAAGTTCTTTTTGGTTATAATACTCATTTTCATCCTCATCAAGATGTTTGCCAAAATCATCTTTATATTGTTCAAGTAAATTAGTTTGAATATCATATACTTGATTTAAATCAGAAGTTCTAATAAACGTATCAACAACATCAGGCATTCCACCAACACAAAGATATTCTCTAAAATAATTCATCAAAGAATTATTTGTGGTATCACTTATTTTTTCTTTATTAATAAAACATTCTTTAATATAATTAATTATATCTTTGTTAATACCTTTAGCCCATAAAAATTCTTCGAAATCCATTGGTTTCATAGTAAGAACATATTCAAAACCAGTTGGTATTCCTTTAGACTTTTTCTTATTATATCCACGAAGACCTAACAATGAACCAGTTGCGATAATATCATAAGAACCATCTAACATAAAAGGTTTTATAGAAGAACGTGCATTTGCACATTCTTGAAGTTCATCGAAAATTAAAACTGTTTTATTTGGAATAAATCTAGCATTTGGTAATAGTGCTGTTAAATCTCTAATAATTCTAGGTACAATTAAATCTCCATCAAATACTTTCTTAATTGTGTCATTGTTCATAAAATTGATATAAATTACGTTTTCATAATTTTTATTACAATATTCTTGCACAATAGTTGTTTTACCAATTTGACGAAGACCTTTAATAATTAAAGCTTTCTTTTTGATTTTTAAAGAGTCTTTCCACTTGTTTATTGAATTTAGTATTTTTCTTTCAAACATACTTATCACCATCTATAGTTTACACCTTTTTAAAGCGACTTTCAATGAGATTTTACACCTTTTTAAAGCGACTTTCTTATATGTTTTACACTTTTTTCAAGGGACTTTGCAGTTTTAGACATAAAATGCTGGTTTTATAAGTATATTTAATAATAAACACAAGTATCTTTTAAATAAAAAAAGACCCTAAGGTCTTTAAAATATTAAGCTTTATTTTCAGAACCAAGTACTACTTGAATCTTGTGCTTAACCATATCATGGATAGCATCTCTTGCGTCTGTTAAATATTGACGTGGATCAAAATGATCTGGATGTTTAAATAAATGCTTACGAATCATTGCAGTACAAGCAAGGCGAATATCTGAATCAATATTAATTTTACATACAGCCATTGTAGCTGCTTGTCTTAACATTTCTTCAGGAATACCAATTGCATTTGGCATTTTACCACCATTAGCTTCTAAAATTTTAACATATTCTTGAACAACAGAAGAAGCACCATGTAATACGATAGGAAAGTTTGGAAGTCTTCTTTCAACTTCTTCTAAAATATCAAATCTAAGTTGAGGTTTAGTACCAGGCTTAAATTTAAATGCACCATGACTAGTACCAATTGCGATTGCAAGAGAATCTACACCTGTTTCTTTTACGAATCTTTCTACATCATCTGGATTAGTATAACTTGAATCTTCATCAGATACATTAACATGTTCTTCAATACCTGCAAGACGTCCAAGTTCACCTTCAACAGTAACATATGGTACATGTGAATGTGCATATTCACATACCTTTTTTGTAAGTGCTATGTTTTCTTCTAAAGATAGATGAGAACCATCTATCATTACAGATGTAAATCCCGAATCTATACAGTCTTTACAAGTTTCAAATGAATCACCATGATCTAAATGAAGTGCCATAGGAATATTTGAATCTAGACATGCAGCTTCAACCATTTTCTTTAAATAAATAGGTTTAGCATATTTTCTGGCTCCTCTTGATACTTGTAAGATTACAGGACTATTAAGTTCTGAACAAGCGTCAATAATTCCTTGAATTTGCTCCATATTGTTAATATTAAATGCACCAATTGCATATTTTCCTTCATAAGCTTTTTTAAACATTTCTCTAGTATCTACTAGTGGCATAATTAACTCACTCCTTTTTATAAGTGATATTATTATACACTAATAATTAAAAATATGAAAGCGTTTTAAAAATAAAAAAATTAGTATTAAATATTTTTTTTGTTACGAGTTAGTCATAAAAAAATAAAATATTGTTTGTCAAGACTATTATATATATTTTTTTATGATAAAATATTAACGTTGAAGAAAGAAGGGTTTTAATGATGTATGAAGTAAAAATTGATATTTTATCACCAGAAGGGAAAGAATTAAGTTACAGTTTAAATTGTAGTGAAGCTGAACTTCAGGGATTGTTAAGAACGTATGATGATACGGAAATTAGCTATAAAAAAATAGAAGAGGCTCATTTATCCCAAAGTAGAGAGTCGTGTTTATGTCCTTATTGTATGAAGTTGAGATTTTTAAGAACTTTAACTAAAGAAGTATATGAATGTAGTGATTGTCATAAAAAATATTTTGTAGCAATCTAATAATTTGTGAAACTGTAAGTATAAATTTACAGTTTTCTTTTTCTTTAAGCAAAAAGGGAGTTGAACTCCCTAAAATACTATGATATTATATAAATGGAGATGATATTATGATTGAAAGACGTATTTTAGAACAAATTCAAATAAGTGTAAAATCTAAGCCAGTAACGCTTATAGTTGGTGCAAGACAAGTTGGAAAGTCAACATTAGCTTTTACTTTTGAAGAACAAGGTTTTTCTTATGTATCACTTGATAGTTCACGAGAACGAGAATTAGCTCAAAATGACCCTGATATGTTTTTACAATTACACCCATGGCCTTTAATCATTGATGAAGTTCAAAGAGCACCACAATTATTTTCTGCCATTGAAG
Source organism: uncultured Clostridium sp. (assembly GCA_964524125.1). GTDB lineage: Bacteria > Bacillota_I > Bacilli_A > Acholeplasmatales > Anaeroplasmataceae > CAG-307. The sequence continues at coordinate 51,826 of CAZGBY010000001.1, read as the reverse complement.
AAATTGTTAACAATGAAAAAAGAAGACATATTAATAATTATGGTATGTATATCCTTACAGGATCTCAGCTTTATAAATTAATGGAAGGCATCACAGAATCATTGGCTGGTCGCGTATCAATTATTCACATGTTACCATTAAGTAGAAATGAACTATTAAATCGTTGCGAAGATGTTTTTGACTTTAATATTATGAAAATACAAAATAAAGCTTTATCAAATCCATTATCGATAAAAGAATTGTTTGAAAATATAGTTAAAGGTTTCTATCCAGAATTATATAGTAATGATTTATTAAAGATTCAAAAGTTCTACTCGGATTATGTTGAAACATATTTAGAACGAGATGTATCTCAAATAATAAATATAAAGAATAAATTTCTTTTTTTGAGATTTATGGAACTTCTTGCTAGTTTAACTGCAGAAGAGTTAAATTATGATAATTTAGCAAAAGTTATAGGTGTGGATAGAAAAACAATTGTGAGTTGGATAAGTGTTTTAATAGCGGGAGATATAATATATTTATTACAACCTTATAATGAAAGTTCTATTTCAAAACGAATTGTTAAAAGACCTAAATTATATTTTAATGATACTGGACTTGCATGTTATTTGGCTAAGTTTAATTCAAGTGAAGTTTTATTGAATAGTAATTTTGCAGGAAGATTTCTAGAAACTTATATAATAAATGAAATAAGAAAGAGTTTTACAAATAATGGAATAGAACCTGATTTTTATTATTATAGAGATTCAAATATGAATGAAATAGATTTAGTTATTTTATATGATGGAAAATTACATCGAATTGAATGCAAAAAAGGTATTAAATTTGATCTTAGTGCAGTAAAAGGATTTAAGCAATTAGATGAAACTAAATATGAATTAGGTTTTAAAGCAATTATCTGTAATACTGATACGGTTTATAAATTAGATGATGATGTTTATGTACTTCCAATTGCAGGTATATAATTAGACATGATAAATAGAAAAGGTCTACCATTTTTGGTAGACCGTATTTGTTTTATCGTATTTTTTCGTCTATAAGTTCATACATTAAAGACGCATCCGCTTTTTTAGATGAATCATTTGTATTTAATACTTTTATAGTAACTTCTTTATTACCAAATAAAATTGTTACAATATCACCTATTTTAACATTATAAGAAGGTTTTACTTGTTTATTATTCACAAGTATTCTTTCTGAATCAGTCGCTTCTTTAGCTAATGTACGTCTTTTAATAATACGACTTACTTTTAGGTATTTATCAATTCTCATTTTATTCCTCGTTATGTATTTCAGAAGAAGGAGAAGAAGATGTATCTGATTCTAATGTAGGTTCTTCATAAACATAAATAGGTTTTCCGTCAATTAAGACTGGATTATCTTTATTCTTTTTATCATACCAAAGAAGATGTCCTGTTGAATTGATTTCATCAATATCTGATTTAGTAAGTGTTTCAACACGTTTTAAGTATTCGGCTATAGTACATAATAAAGTTCTATTATCAGTGATACATTGTTTTGCACTTTCGTAACAATTTTCAATAATTTTTCTTGTTTCTCTATCGATTTCAAGTGCTACTTGTTCAGAGAAATTCTTATCCTTAGTATAATCTCTACCTAAGAAAACAGAACCATTAGGTTGTTCATATTGAACAGGTCCTAAATCTGACATTCCATATTCAGTAACCATTGCACGAGCTATTTTAGTTGCGTTTTGGAAGTCGTTTGACGCACCTGTTGAAACTTCATTAAACATAATTTCTTCAGCAACTCTACCACCTAAATAACCAGTAATACGAGCAGTTAAAGATGATTTTGTTTCTAGATATGTTTCTTCTTCAGGTAACATTAGATTATATCCACCAGCTTGACCTCGGGGGATGATTGTAACTTTTTGAACTACATTAGATTTTTCAAGTTTTAATCCAATGACTGCGTGACCAGCTTCATGATAAGCAACTACATTTTTTTCTTGAGGTGTAATTACACGACTCTTTTTAGCCGGTCCCATCATTACACGGTCTGTAGCTTCATCAATATCAAATTTGTTAATAACCTTACGATTATCTCTGGCTGCTAAAAGTGCAGCTTCATTTAATAAGTTTTCAATATCAGCACCACTAAATCCTGGAATTCTGTGAGCTATTTCATCAAATTTAACGTTTGCAGCAAATTTTTTATTTCTTGCATGAACTTTTAAGATAGCTTCTCTGCCTTTTACATCTGGATTTGAGATAGTGATTTGTCTATCAAAACGACCAGGTCTTAAAAGCGCAGGATCAAGTACATCAGGACGGTTAGTTGCTGCCATAATGATTATACCCTGATTTACATTAAATCCATCCATTTCAACAAGTAATTGGTTAAGTGTTTGTTCACGTTCATCGTGTCCACCACCTATACCAGCACCTCTTTGACGACCTACTGCATCTATTTCATCAATAAAGATTATACAAGGTGCATTATCTTTTGCATCTTTAAATAGGTCACGTACACGAGATGCACCAACACCGACATACATTTCAACAAAGTCAGAACCTGAAATTGAGAAGAATGGAACACCTGCTTCTCCAGCTACAGCTTTGGCAAGTAAAGTTTTACCAGTACCAGGTGAACCACATAGTAATACACCTTTAGGAATTCTTGCACCAATTTCAATGTATTTACGAGGATTCTTTAAAAAGTCGACAACTTCTACTAATTCCTCTTTTTCTTCATCACAACCTGCTACATCATCAAATGTAACTGTTTTATTACGAGAAAGTCTAGCTTTATTTTTACCAAAATCCATTGCTTGGCGACCACCACCGACACCTTTAAGCATAAAGATTAAAAATACAATTACAATGATAGTTGGTATAAAGTTAATTACATAACTCCAGAAGCTTGTTGAAGCTTCATTTAGTGTAATTGGCAAATCAGTACATACTTCATTATATTGATCAGGTGTTACATTACAGTAGAAGTAGTAAGTAGTAGATGAACCATCTGTAGTTTCTATAACTTCACCTTTTATTTTTAAATTTCCAGAGTTTGAATCATTTAAAGGTGTTGCTGAAACTTTTTTAAATGTAATAGTTGTGCTAGCACTTATAGCTTTTCCACTAAAGTATGATTTAACGCTTCCATCACCATTTGAATCTTCATATGAACCATCTTTAATATCACATAGTTCATTATATGATAATTCAGTATAGGTATTAGATGTTAAATTTTTAACAAGTAAAAATCCTAAAATAAATAAAATAATTATAGTAATTATTAAATGATAATCAAATCTCTTTTTTCTTTGTTGATTATTAAGGTTCCCTTGATTATTTTGATTGTTGTTTTGATTGTTATCCATATATACCTCCTAATTTTTATTGTATATTTCAGGTTTGAGAACTGCGATTTCAGGATAATTTCTATAAAATCCTTTATAATCTAGTCCATATCCAACTACAAATTCTTTTTTTATAGTTGTACCGATATAATCAGCTTTAATATCTATTTTTCTTCCTTCGGGTTTATCTAGTAGACAAATAGTTTTGATTGATTTAGGATTTCTTTGTTTAAGTGTTTCAATCACATTATGTAAAGTAAGTCCAGTATCAATAATATCGTCTATTATTATAATATCTTGATTTTTAATATCAACTTCGATATCTTTTTTAAATCTAATATTACCTGTAGAAGAAGTGCCACCTTCATAACTTGATACACTCATATAATCAATATTTACATATGTATTAATATATTTAAGTAAATCAGACATAAAAGGTTCGCAACCTTTAAGTAAACCAATTAATATAGGTTTCTTTTTTTTGTAGTCATTTGTAATTTCATTACCAATTCTTTTACAAATATTTTCAAGTTCTTCTTTAGATACTAAAGTTTTTAGCATATCGTTTTTCATTTCTATTCCACCTCATAAACTAAGTAAATATCAGATTTATCTTTCATTAAAATTAAATCTTGTGATTTAGCATAGTTATATACCCATAGAATTTCACCATTGTTTTCTAATATTAAAGTTTTATTTTTCTGTTCCGTTGTTAAGTGCAAATCTATAAGTAAATTTTTAATTTTTTTATGACCATAAGTCATTTTTATTTTATCTCCATTTTTTCTTGTTCTTAAGATTAATGGAAATCTTAGATTATTATAGCACAATTTTAAATAATTTACATTATTATTAGGTAAGATTTTCGTGAAATAAAATTTAGTATTTTTTACAAAAATCACATTATTTTCATATAATTCTAAATATATTTCATTATTACTGATATTATTTTTATCTATAAATGCTTTATCAAATCTTTTTTTAAATACATAATCATTAGATAGACTAATATTATTTTGAGGGGTTTCATTAAGTAGCGTACTATTAATCAAGTTTATCAAATTATAACTTCTATTAAGATTATTATTTTCAAGCATTAAAGAAATAATATCTTTCTTTAGTGCAGTATCTAATGCCTTAAAACTTTTTAAATTAATAATATTATTATTTTCTTTAAGATAGTTAATAGATTGTTTTCTAATATAGTTAAATGCTTCAAACATCATATTAGAATAGTTTTTAACTTCATTAAATAAGTTAGGATTTTCGCTTAGTAAATTAGGAATTATATTATGTCTAATTCTGTTTCTTCTAAACAAATCTTCACTATTAGAAGAATCTTCATAAAATTTTAAATTATTTATCTTTTGATATTCTTTAATTTCATCTTTAGTAAGACATAAAAGAGGTCTTACAATATTTATATTATCTTTCATAAGATGAGAGTTTATACCTGCGTATCCATACAAATTAGAACCTTTAATTAAATTAAGAAGTATAGTTTCTAAATTATCGTTTAAATGATGTGCAGTAGCTATATATTTGGCATTTTCTTTTTTTGCAACATCAATAAAGAAGTTATATCTTTTTTGATGAGCATCAGAATGAAAGTTTTTAGTTTTATCTTCATCAAGATGCATAATATAGTAAGGAATATTTAATTTTTTTGCAAGTTTTATAGTATCTTTTTCTTCAATTTCAGACTCTTGTCTATGTTTGTGATTGACATGAGCAATAATGACCTTATAATTTAGCTTTATAAGTATATCTAAAAGTACTGTTGAATCTATTCCATACGAAAAAGCAACTACTATTTTTTCGTTATTTTCTATTAAGTTATTTAATTTAATAAAGTTTGAAACTTTTGTAAGCATAGTATCACCTAAATTCTATGAAATAATTATATCAAAAAAATATTTATTTGTAATTAATAAGTTTTTAATTTATTAATTTCTATTAAATATTGACATATTAACTAAGATTTATAACTAAAAAAAAGAAAATCAAAAAAATTTTTATATTCTTAAATAAAGAATTTTGTCGAAAAAAATAACTATATGTCGTCTATTGTCATTAACATAAAATTATCTTATATTAACTTATTAAAAAACGTTGATTTTATTGTGATATTTATATATAATTTATTAAAATTTATCAAAAGAAAAGAAAATAATAGAGGAAAAGAAAATGAAAAAAATAAAGAATTTAATGGCTATGCTAATAATGTTACTATCACTTGTAATATTCTTTTTTATTTGTATATTTAGTTATTTAAAAGATATAGATAATAAAATATATAATATAGCATCAAATAATTTAGAATCAACTTATGAAACATTAAATGATTATTTTTATGATCAAATAGATTCTAAATGGACTGATTTAAAATTAATAGATAGTTATTTAGCTACTACAAATAATGAAGAAGATATTAAATCTTATATAGGACATGCTTTAGAAGGATACGATGCATCTGGTTTTTATTTTATTAGTGATAATAATATAATAGATTTAAATGGTAATATTTTAAGACAAACATTTAATAACATTAAATTAATTGAAAGAGATACCGTAATTTATATTGATGATATTTTTTATTATATTATTAGTGTACCAACAAAGTCTTATTTAGATTTTAATTATAATGAAATAGCTTTTTCATATAGTATTTCTAAAGTACTTGATAATTTAAGTATAAAGGCTTATACAAAAGATAGTTCATCTGCTTTAATGTTAGAAAATGGTGAAGTACTTGCTAGTAGTGGTACTGATAAATATGATTTAATATTCGATGAGATTGTTTTAAATGATAACTTTAAACTATATCTAAATAACTATTTAAATGATTATAATATTGATTATGCAACTTGTGAAATTAAAGTTAATAATATAGATTATTATCTTCATTTTCAACAAACTAATATAGATGGATTATTACTTGTGGGTTTAATTACTAAAGAAGCGATGGAACTTACAATTGTTACATTTAAAAATAATTATTTTATTACAATAACTGCATTATTTTTAATAGGGATAACTATATTAACATTTTTATCAATAGGATATTATAAAAGAGATATTGTAAGTAAAGATGGTGAAATTAATATTAGAAATAAATTATTTGAAAAAATATCTGAAAATATGGATGATATATTTATTTTATTTGATTCTAAAAACAAACCTCTTTATATTAGTCCAAACTGTACAAGGCTTATAGGTGTAACTCCTGAAGATATTAAGGATGATTTTAATAAATTGCTTTCTTGTGATGCATCTAATGAACCATCCATCTTAGAAAAAGCTAAGAACTTAAAAAGTGGAGATAGTATATCAAAAGAAAGAAATTTAATGAATAAAGAAACTAACGAAACTTATTGGTGTTTAGATAAGATATATAAATATGAAACATCAAATGAAGATTTTTTTATATGTATATTAGCTGATAGAACTAAAGAAAAACAAACAGTTCAGCAAATAGAATCTGCTCTTAATATAGCATCATCTGCTAATCATGCTAAAACTACTTTTTTATCTAATATGAGTCATGATTTAAGAACTCCAATGAATGCTATATTAGGTTTTTCTTCACTTTTGGTAGAATCTTCAACAGAATCTAAATGTAAAGAATATGCTTTAAAAATCAATTCATCAAGTAAAATATTAATGGGTTTAATAAATGATATTCTAGATTTATCTAAGATAGAAGCTGGTAAACAAGTATTAAATACAGAATCTACATCTATTGGTGAGATATTAAATAAAATTGACACTATAATATCTCCACTAGCTAAAGCTAAGAAAATTAAATTTATAATAGATGCTAAAGATATAGAACATGAAACTATTGAAACTGATAAAACTAAAATAATTCAAGTATTTAGTAATGTAATTTCTAATTCGGTTAAATATACAAATACAAATGGAATAGTAAAATTTATTATAAGAGAAATACATTCTGAATCTTCTCGTATTGGAAAATATGAATTTATAATAGAAGATAATGGTATAGGTATGAGTAAAGAATTTGTAGATGATATTTTCTTACCATTTGCAAGAGAAGAAAAGAAGGTTAAAGAAATTCAAGGTACTGGTCTTGGAATGCCGATTGCTAAAAATATAATAGATTTACTTGGTGGTACTATTAAAGTTGATAGTAAAGAAGGAATTGGCACTAAATTTACTATTCGTCTAGATTTTAGTATTGAAGGTTTAAACAATGTTGATAATTTAATAAAAAATTCGGGTATAAAAAGCATAATGTATTGTACTAATGATATGAGTGAATATGAACAAGCTTATAAATTTTGTAAAAAACATAATATAGATATATATCTAAATGATTTTTCAAGAAATTATGATGTGTTAATTCTTGATGAAAATACTTCTTATAATAAAGAAGAACTTAAAAAATATAATTGTTTAAAAATTGGTTTATCTAATAGTGTTAAGATTATTGATGAGGTAGATTATACTTTAACTAAACCATTATTACTTTCTAAAATAATTAGAGTATGGGAAAAGTTTATTGATAAATCTCAATTAAATACTTATAGATTAGATAACCTTCATTTATTAATAGTAGAAGATAATGAAACAAATGTAATTTTACTTACTGAAATACTAAAAAATAAAGGTGCTACTTTTGATGTTGCGTATAATGGGTGTGAAGCTGTTGAATATATTAAAAAAGGTAATAAGTATAATTGTATATTAATGGATGTAGTTATGCCTGTGATGAATGGATATGAAGCAACAAGACAAATAAGGGCATTAAATACAGATTATACAGATAACGTTGGTATAATTGCAATGACTGCAAATGCGTTTTCAACTGATATAGAAGAATCTAAAAATGCAGGCATGACTGGTCATATTTCCAAACCTATTGATTTTGTCAAATTAATTAAAATAATAAAGGAACAATCAGTTCAAATTAGAAGATAAATTATACATATTACAACTGATAAAATTAAATTATATCAAAATGAGTAAAAATCGAATTTATTTCGAAAAAAGTAAGTTTTTTTTGATTTTTATATTGAAATTATATATTTTAGGGTGTATAATGAAACAAAATTCGAATAATAATTTGAACATCTCGAATTTTTGTGTAGGTTAATTTATGAGGTGATAAGAATGAAAAAGAGATTAATGGTTTTAGGAGCGATTGCTACAGCTGGAATAGTAGCAACAACAAGTTTAACATCATGTACTGATGATAAACCACTAACTACACCAGTTGATAGTACAAAAGGTGAAACATCAACACCAGTAGTTAGTAGTGGAATACAAACTACTCCAACTACAACACCAGTAGATAGTAGTTCTACTAGTATTGCAGATCCTGTAATTACAAGCATTGTTGTAACAGGTCATACAACTGTATTTGGCATTGGAGATGAAATTTCACAAGGTGATAATGCTAAAGTTACAGCTTATTATAGTGATAATACTACAAAAGATGTTACAGCTATTGCTCAATTTAATTTTGAAAATGTAGATAAGACTAAAACAGGTACATATTCTGTAAATGTTTCTGCAGCGGGTCAAACTACTAGTTATAATGTAGAAGTTAAAGATTATACATTAGATTCTATTGAAGTAGAAGCTTCTGATGATGATAAGACTTTCTATTTATATTCTTCAATTGATTTTTCAAAAATTAAAATTAATGGTATTTATAAGCATCCAACAAAAGATAGTACAACTAAGAAGGAACTTAATAAGAGTGATGTAACATTTACTGTTAAGGATTCTAGTGGTAATGTAGTTGAAAATCAATTTGTTGAATATGGAACTTATTCTGTTGAAGTTTCTTATTCAGATAAAAATACTTCATTTGAAGTTTCTTGTGTCACATCAATTGTAAATTCTTTAGCTGATGCAGTTTCATCTGGTGTTAAAGCAGAATCTACTATTAATGGTGGAACTATTAGTTATGAATTTAAAGATACAGGTTTTGACTCATCTGATTCGAGTGATGTTGATTTTTCAACTACAAATTCTGGTTCATATACTTATGGTAATGATTTTGTAATTGTTGATAAGAGTGGTGTTAAAACTTATTTTTCAAGAATTGATGATTCTACTCCTTTTGCAGTAACAGTAAATGGTACATCAGTATCTTTAGATTCTAATTCTGATTTTAACGCAACTGTAGAAGATTCTAAGCTTATTGGAATTAACTTCTTTGATAATGGTACTAATACTAATGGTGTAGCAGCTATTATTAGTGAATTATATAATATTTATGCAAATTCATCTTCAGTAGGTGAAAAGAAAGAAGAAAAAGGTATTTGTGCACACCTTGACAATAAAGAAGGATACAAGTTTAGTTTTACTTATTTAACTAGTAAATATGGTGCATATGTATTTAACCGTTATAATGTAGAATTCATTATTAACGAAAGTGGTGCAATTGAAGCATCTTATATTTTAGTTGAAAACTTTGAAAGTGTATTAAATCCAAATTATGGAGAATCATCAACTGAAGTGCCTTCTGATTTACCTGTTGAAATTAAATCAGAAGAAATTGATGGAATTACTTATAAGTATTTTACAGTTAAAGAAGGCGCAAAGACTTCTGGTGAATATATTTGGAAGTTTTCTCAAACATCAGGCGCTAAGGAAACTGATAATCCTTACGCAGCTTCTAAAGTGGCTATTTCTTCATTTAAAGTTAATGTAGGTAGTGGAGACTCAAAAGAAGAAATGACTGATGGTAAAGTAGTAGAACTAGACCTTGATAATGGTAATTCTGAAAAAGATGATAAGAGTCATAGATTTATTATTCAATATGAAATGAGTGACATTCCAGAAAGTGCAAATTCTTCACTTGATAAAATTACAATTTCTGTATCTGGTACAGGAAAAGATGGTCATGTTGTTGTAGACGACGATTACTCTTATATTTTTGCATCAACATATGATGGATATAAAGTTTATATTAATAAACCAGGTACATACCAAGTTACATTTAAATCATTATTAGTTACAAAAACTATTACTTATAATGTAGATTATGAAGCGCCACTTAGTATTGGCGGAAAAGTTCATAGTGGAGAAAAAGATTCAACGTTTGTATCAAAAGAAGAATTTGATATGTATGTATCTAATACAATTTATGTAAGTGCTGATATTTCAGATGGATTTGATCCAAATTATACAATTGAATGTTCATCTGATAAAGTTACGCTTGAAAGTGTTACTTATAATGGTGTTAATTGTTATAAAGTAACTGCAAGTGAAGAAGGAAAATATGAACTTATAGTAAAAGGTGCAGTATCTGCAAATTCTGATCATAAACAAGCTACATCTAAGATTACACTTAATGTATCTCAAGATCCTTCAATTAGTGATATTTTAGGTGATGGTAATTTTGAAGCAATTGTAAGTTCTGAATTAACTTATAATGTAGAATTTGATAGTTCAAATAATTCTGTAAAGATTTCAAATAAAGATGATAGTACTAAGTACCTAATTTATGATTATACATATGAAAATAAAGTGTTTGATATTGGATTTGCAACAGATGGTAATTTAGATGTTGAGTTTACAATTGAAGTCGGAGCATATTATGATTTATATTTAAATGACGGAACTAAATCATATAAGTTAGCAGTTCCTAAAGCTCCTGAGGCACCTATTGATGCAGCTACAATTTTAAATGGTAAGTATACTGTCACAACAAACTTTATGAATACTGAACAAGTATTTGAATATGAATTTACACCTACATCTGAAGATGGAGTCACAGGTACATTTACTTGTAAGACTTTAGGATCTAATGGTTCAGAAAGAATAGGTGTTTATTCTTATTCATATGATGCAAGTACTAAATCTTTTACATATTCAAAAATAAGTGGTAAATCTGTTATTAATGAAGATTCTATATTAATTAAATCAACAGGTTTGGTTTATGTTTTATCTGAAGTAGAATATGACTTTGTAAGACCTGGAGATTCTTCAGAAGATGATAATGATGAAGATAATTCAGATAATAATGTTACAATACCATCTGATATGATTGGTACATGGAAGAATTCACGCGGGGAAACAATTGAAGTTACAGAGTCATATATTGAAATTGATGGATATAGATATGTTTTAAAATCGATAGATGGAAGTTTATATGTAATAGCAGATGGTGATTATGAAATAGAACTTACATATAACGATACGAATATTTCTATGTATGGTGAAGTTTATTCTAAAGATAGTGGTAGTTCATCTTCTGTTGAAATCCAAGATGATTTTATTGGAGATTGGGTAGATTCTACTAACAACATTAGTATTACAATTACTAAAGATTCAATTGTATGGAATAATGTTTCGGCTAATAATATCAGATGTGAATCAAGTGAAGGCACTTACTATTTAAGTTTCGATGTTAATGGTACATCATATGAAGGTGGTTCTATCATTAATGGTAAATTAAGTATTAGAACAGGAATTAATCAATGGTATAACTTTGAAAAGGGCACTGCTAATAGTTCCGTTGATATAACAGAATACTTAGGTAAATGGATAAATCCAGACGATGACTCAATGT
>CAZGBY010000001.1:0-39847 GCA_964524125.1 uncultured Clostridium sp. | reverse complement strand
AACAGACGTTCTTGTACTTGATGGAAATACTTTGATTGAAAAATATCCAGGATATGATGATGCAACATATGAAAAAGAAAGTACTGGTAATAGTGTTGATATAACAGAATACTTAGGTAAATGGATAAATCCAGACGATGACTCAATGTATATAGAATTATCATCAACATCATTTACAAATGGATATGATGAATATACAATTACAAGCATAACTTCAGAAGATGGTAAAATTACTATTGAAGGTGTATGTGGTACTGTAACAGACGTTCTTGTACTTGATGGAAATACTTTGATTGAAAAATATCCAGGATATCCTGATGCAACATATGAAAAAGACTCATCAAGCGGTTCTGATTCTAATATTGTTGAAATCCCAGAAACTTTTAGAGGGCAATGGGAAGATTCAGAAAATGCAGTTCAATTAACAATTAGTGCTGATTCAATTGTATGGAATGACATTACTGCTACAGGTGTTGCATATGAAGATGGATATATAAGTTTTAATGTTTCAGGATATGATGCAACTTTTGTTGGATTTGTTCAAGGTAGTAATTTAACAGTTGGTTATAATTATTATGCCGTTACTTATACATTTACAAATGGTTCTTCATCTGATAGCAACTCTTCTGATGGAATGTCAAAATTCTTAGGTGGATGGAAAGATGATACAAATGAAATATGGATTGGAAATACATCTGTAGACTTTAATAGCACAGAACCAAATTTTACTTTCGAAGATGATTCCATTAAATTTACTCAAGATGGAAAGAATTATGTGCTTACTATTGTAGATGATAATTTGGTTGTTTCTATAGATGGTGTTGCTACTTATAGATTAAGTAAAGAAATATAATTAATATTATGAAATATCATAAACCTACAGTGAAAAGGATACCCTTAAAAGGTGTCTTTTTCATTTATGTTTTAAAAATCTATAAAAAATTCGAATATTATTCGTAATAATTGGTATGTCTAATTGATTTTATTTTGAATTTGTAATAAAATAATAAATGATTGTAAAAAAATGAATGGAGTGTGTTCTAATGAATCAAGGATTTAAAAGCTTAAAAAATAAAATAATAATTCAATTCATAATAAAATGTATAATTTTATCATTTTCATTTGGATTAATATTGTTTGGCATTCTATTTACACTTTGGAAATTAGACATATTAAATATTAAAATATGGTTAATTATTATAATATCATTATTATTAGTTATCATATCATCTAGTATTTTAATATTTATATTTAAACCAAATGATAAGAAAATTGCTAAAATAATAGATGATACATTTAAGTTAAATGAAAAAGTTCAAACAATGATTGATTATAAAGATTCAGAAGAATTTATAGTTACACTTCAAAGAGAAGATACACAAAATAAATTACAATCACTTTCATTAAAAGCTTTGAAGTTTCCAATTTCAGCATTTTTAATTGTAATTGCAACGATTGGTCTATGTTCTACAACGGTATCTACCATTGTTCCAAATAAAAGACAACAAGATGATCCTATTGATGAAGAACCACCTTATAATCCAACAGATTATCAAAAATATATTATTAATAATTTAATTTCAAAATTAGAAGATTCTTCTATTTCAGATGGTTGTAAAGAAAAATATTCAACTTATTTAGAAGAATTATATGAAATATTAAATACTTCAAATAATGAAGTAGAAATTAAAAATAAAGTTAATACGACAATATCTCAAATCTTAGAGACTTTAACTGAAGAAAATAAATCTAAGAAGATTGGATATGCATTAAATGCAATATCACCTGTTAAATATGGTGACGAATCAAAGAAAAACGCATTTACAGTTCGTTCAAATTCATTTGTAGGATATTATCAAACAGATGATGAGAAACCTCTTAAAATAAATATTACAAAAACAACTGTCAATATAAATGGTTCTACATATGCATTTGAAGAAGAATTAACTAAAAAGAAATATTCTATAGGTGATAGTATTACTGCATATACACCTGGTACAAAAGAAGAAGAAATCACAATTACTTTAGGTGATAACTTAATTATATACAATGATAAAGAATATTATTTATATGAACCATTTTTTAACATTCATGGTTTAGGCAGAGGAATTTACAATTTTGAGGCATCTCTATCAAATCGTTTTTCTGCAATTTTAGAAGAATATAATTCATACATAGACTCTAAAAGTTTATATGGTGGAAATTACGCATACGCTAAAACTTATTATGAAGGAATCACACTAAAATCTACATTAGAATCATTAAATCTTGAAGGTTATGTTTTATATGATGAATTAATGGTTTATGCAAACTTCTTAATAGGTGCACAAGATATTGCGTCAAGTAAATTAAAAGAAAGCATTCAAGAAGCAATCGTAAATCTTGAACAAGCAATTACAGAAACTTATCAAATAGAAAAGAAAAATCAAGAATTAGCTTATGAAATAGAAGATACATTAAGAGATTTATTTGAACTTGATCAAGCAATAAGAAATGATACTTTAGAAGATACTGATTCTATTTATAATAAAGAAGAAGATAAGTCATCTTCAGATATAGATGGAGATCTTTCAAGTGGAGGATTAGGTTTTGGTCAAACTAATTATGCAAGCAATGATTATTTCTTCCATTATGATGAATCAACAGGAGAAGCTAAGTTCTATGCATATGGAGAGTTTTATTTAACATATCAATCATATTTTGAAGCATTATCAAATGAAGGAGTTCTTACAGATGAAATGCGTGAATATATTGAATCGTATTTTGAAAAATTGAATACTGGTCTTACTGGTAATAAAAATGAATAATAAAGGAGTATTATATTATGGAAAATATAGAAAAAGTTAAAAAGTTTAGCAAAACTATTCAAGCAATTAAATCAGAAATTAAAAAAGACGTTGTAGGTCAAGAAGATATTGTAGATAACGTTATTATCGCAATTATTTCAGGTGGTAATGTACTTTTAGAAGGTGTACCAGGTGTTGGTAAGACTCGTTTAGTTAGAACATTAGGACAAACATTAAGTCTTCCATTTTCAAGAATCCAATTTACACCAGATTTAATGCCATCAGATGTAACTGGTACAAATATTATTCAAAAAGATGAATCTGGCAAAATGAAAACTGTTTTCCAAAGAGGTCCGATTTTTGCTAATTTAGTTTTGGCAGATGAAATCAATCGTGCTACACCAAAAACACAATCAGCCATGCTAGAAGTAATGCAAGAACATAAAGTTACTATTGCAAATACATCATATGAGATGCAAGAACCATTCTTCGTACTTGCAACTCAAAATCCAATTGAACAAGATGGTACATATCCTCTACCTGAAGCTCAAATGGACCGTTTTATGTTTAAATTAATTATGAATTTCCCTACAGTAGAAGAACTTAAAGATATTGTTAATATGACTCAAATAACTTTAGAAGAAACCGCAAATGCTGTAGTTGATGGTAAAACTATTTTAGAAATGCGTGAACTTGCAAAAAGTGTACCTGTAATTGATGATGTACTATCATTTGCGATGATGTTAGTATCTATGTCACATCCAGAACTTCCAAATACTTCAGATGTTGCTAGAAAATATATCAAATATGGAGTTTCACCTCGTGCTGGTCAAGCACTTATAACTGCGGCTAAGGTTAGAGCTTTAATTAATGGAAATTATAATGTTTCTTATGAAGATATTGAAACTTTAGCTTATCCTGTTTTAAGACATAGAATTAAGATTAATTATACTGCAATCAATGAACATTTATCTACAGATGATGTAATTGGTTTATTAATCCATGATGTAAAAAAGGCTTGTAAATAATTATGGCTCATTATGCAATTAATGAAGATTTTTTGCAACAAATAGAAACTCTAGAATTAATTTTGAAAAATAATGTCGCTGGTGTATTTGGTGGAAATCACCAAAGTAAAAGTTTTGGATCTTCATGTGAATTTGCGGATTACAGAGAATATATTCCGGGTGATGATATTTCTAAAATTGATTGGAATGCATATGCACGTTTTGATCAGTTATATCTAAAGCAGTATTTAGATGAAAGAAGATTACATAATAAAATTTATATTGATGCTAGTAGATCAATGGATTTTAATAAAAGTAATAAAGCCAAAAAGGCTTTACAAGTAGCTGCTGCATTTGCATATTTATCGATTGTTGTAATGGATAAAGTTTCTATCTATTATATTAAAGATGGTATTGTTTATGATTTAATCTTAAATATGGCTAATAAAGACCAATTCTTTAATAGTATAGTTAAATTAAATGACATTGAATTTGATGGAGATTTTAATTTTAGTGATGCCATATTACCTACTAATGTAGGATATGGTGATGGACTTTCTATAATCATATCAGATTTTTTAACGGATAATGATTTTGAAAAAGGAATTGATTTTTTAATATCACAAAAACGAGATGTATTTTGTTGTCAAGTACTTGCAACTGATGAATTAAAACCTCAATTTAATGGTAAAATCCATTTATTTGATAGTGAAAATATCTCAAATGATTATAAGAAATATATCAATAAAGATGTACTTGATGCTTATAAAGCAGCTTTAAGTCATATCATAGATTCTTTAAATGATTTTGTATCATCAAGAGGTGCTGTTTATGCACTTTGTGAAGAAAAAAGATCAATTACTGAGTTTTTCTTAAATCTATTAGTAGAAAAGGGGGTACTTAAATAATGAGTTTTTTATATCCTCTTGGACTTTTAGGACTAATTGGAGTTCCAATATTAATAATTATTTACATTATTAAAAATAAATATACAGAACAAACAATTCCATCTACTTATATTTGGAAGTTGAGTGAAAAATTCTTAAAAAGAAAGAAACCTATTTCTAAAATTAAAGGTTTAATTAGTTTAATCATTCAATGTTTAATTGTAATAGTTGTTTCTCTTTTAATTTCTAATCCATCTTTAATTATTAAAGGTGGTGCTAAAGAATATTGTTTTATTCTTGACGGTAGTGCATCAATGAATAAAATAGAAAATGGTAAAATGAGATTTAATAAAGCTAAAGAAGAAGTTATTGATGTAATTTCTTCAAGTCAAAATGGTAGTGCTTATACAGTGATATATGTTGGCCTTGATACTCAAGTTATATCAGAAGGTTTAGAAGATAAAGAACAAACGATTAAATTAATTAATAAACTTAATCCTTCTAATATAAATTCTGATAATACAAAAGCTATTCAATATGCACAAGGATATTTTGACATTAATCCATCAATAAAAACTTATCTTGTAACAGATAAAGCTTATGATGTTAATAATATTGAACTGATTAATGTATCTAAGGATGAAATTAATTATTCAATAAAATCAGTATCTTATGAAATTAAAGAAGGTACCTATGATGAAAATGGTATCGAACTTGAATCATCAAAAATTAAAGTTAGTGGAATTGTTTATAGTTATAATGAAACAACAGATTTAAATTTAGAACTTAAAATTGATGAAATTCAAACATCATTAATGTCTATTAAAGTAGAAGAAAATACTGATACTAAATTTGAATTTCAAGTGGATTGTAGATCATTTAATTCATTTGAAGTATCAATATTAAATGATGATGGACTTGATTTAGATAATCATTATGTAATGTATAATATTATTAAAGAACATAATTATAAAGCTTTAATTGTTAGTGAAAATCCATTTTATTTACAAGCAACACTAGAAGCTTATGGTAAATTAGAAATTACAACTGTAATGACTAAAGAAGAATATGATAAAAAACATCCTTCAGGTTATGGACTTTATATATTTGATTCAATGTGTACACCACAAGAAATTCCAACTGATGGTACAGTTTGGTATTTTAATCCAGACAAAAGTATTGAAAATAGTGGTTTTGCAGTTTTAAATACTGATAAAGAAGTAAATGGTTCTTCTTTAGAAAAAGCATCAGTTTATACAGATGAAGCATCACTTCTTGAAGGATATATAGATTCATCAAATTATAAAATGTATGTAAAAAAATATAGTGAATATTCTTTAGGACGTACATTTACAACTTTATTTACTTGTGATGGTAAACCTGTAATATTTACAGGTACATCTACTGGTAAAACTAAGGTACGTCAAGTTGTAATTGGATTTGACTTACATTATAGTAACTTAAGTATGAATGTTAATTGGTTAAGACTTGTTAATAATTTACTTGATTATTCATTCCCAACTATTATTGATGATGTAACTTATAAGTGTGGAAGTGAAATGACATATAATATTACTGGTAATATTAAAAATATTAAATTAACAAATCCTCTTGGTGTATCTACATATCTAGATTCTACATCTTCAACAGGAAGCATTGATTTAATATATGTTGGTTCTTATAATATTATAATTTCTTATGAAGATGATACTACAAAAGAATTTAATTTCTTCTCATATTATCCAGAAGAAGAAAATGAAATAAAAGAAGAAACAGCTTCACTTTCAGGAAAAGCTGAAAATAATTATAAGAATTCAACATTTAATTTAATGATTATCTTATATGTAATGTTAGGGCTACTATTTGTAGCAGATTGGATGGTGTATTGTTATGAACAGCATCAACTTTGCTAATCCATTTTTATTATTAATTGGAACATTATTAATTGGATTTGTAGTGGTACCATTTTTTATTCAAATTAAAAAATCTGGTTTTAATTTTCATAATATTACATCACTAGTTATTCATATAGTTATATCAGTTTTAGTTACATTATCTTTAAGTCAAATGAAACTCACATTAACAATTACACAAACTGATGTTTATGTACTTGCCGATTGTTCATATTCATCTATTAAAAACTTAGATACTATTGATAATTACATTACTGATTTAAATAAGAATTTGCCAAGCAATTCTAAAATGGGAATTATTTGTTATGCAAATGATTATGAAATGATTACACCACTTGGTGGAAAAATAAAAAGCGTATCTGAAGCTAATATTGATGATTCTCAAACAAATGTAAGACCAGCCCTTGAATACGCAACTACATTATTTAATTATGATTCGATTAAAAGAATTGTAGTTATATCTGATGGTGGTCAAACAAATGAAGAAAGTATTAAGGGTTTAATTAATGATTATGAATCAAATGATATTCATATTGATGCTATATTCTTAGATAATAATTTAACAGAAGATGCAAATGAATTTCAAATAAGCAGTGTAGAATATAATCTTAATACTTATATTGATAATCAAGAAGATGCTAATATAATTATTGATTCTAATAAGGATGTAATGGCTTGTAAATTAGTTGTGACTGATTATAGTAAAACTATTTATGAAGAATTAATTTCTTTAAATAAAGGGTCTAATAATTTTATTATTAATCTTGATACTTCAACAGAAGGTATTCATTCTTATGAAGCTAAATTATTAGAATATACAGATAAAGAAAACACTTCAAAAACTGATACTAATCCTTATAATAATATTTATTATTTTGATCAAAGTGTTAATAAAACAATTAATATTTTATATTTATCTAATGATAGTACAAATGGTGATATAGAATATGAAGAGTTTAAAGAATTATATTCAAACTCTAGATATAAAATAGATAAGTATATTAATTCAGAAGAGGTTCCTTATTTACTTGAAGATTTATGTAAATATGACCAAATAGTTTTAAATAACTTTAATGTTGGTTTATCTTCATTTTCTTCATATGCAAATACATTTGTATATAACCTTAATTTAGCTGTATCTGAATATGGTAAAAGTTTAATTACTTTTGGTAATACTAATGTTCAAAATTCAAACGGTGATGATGCTTTATATACATTAGGTTCTATGTTGCCTATTAGTTATGATGAAGCTTTAACCAATATGTCAAGTTATGTTATTTTACTTGATATTTCAAAAAGTATGACTCAAGTTAGTCATCTTCAGGTTGCTAAACAAGTAGCTTATAATTATCTAGATCTATTAAATAATAATGATTATTTTACTATTATACCTTTTTACGGTGATAATTATGAATTATTTTCAGGTAAAGCTACTTCTAAAAATATAGAATACACTAAGGAATTAATTGAAGTATTAGAAGGTAAACAAGCTACTAATATTGGTGGAGCCTTACAACATGCATATGATAAATTAACTCTTTCTAATTATCAAAATAAACATGTACTTTTAATATCTGATGGTCTTTCTTATTCTACTGATAATTCTAATGTCTCTAGCATTATTAAATCTATGAATGACTTAAATATTTCAATTGACTTAGTATATGTTAATGAAACAGAATCACAAGATACCAAACAATTAAGAGAAGCAATACAATCTGTTGGTGGAAAGAAATATACAATAACTACATTAGAAGAAGCTAACGGTGATGTTTTTCAAGAAATATCAAGTGAAAAGAAAGATGTATTTAAAAACAAAGGAAATTATAATATAAATATTTCTCTTAAGAATAATAAAGTTGTAGAAGGTATTACAAGTTTATCTAATACTATAAATGATTTTTATGGTGGAGTAGCTAAATCTTCTGCAGATACAATTCTTACAACTATTGATAGTTCGGTTACATATCCTATATATTCTACTTGGAATTATGGAAATGGTCGTGTAAGCACTCTATCATCTAGTATTAGTAATTTTTACACGCCAGATACAAGTAATGAAAATGTATTCTTATCTAATATAATACCTACATCTACATCTAAGATGAAGAATAATACTACATTAATTGTAGATATTACTTTAAATGGTAGTATAACAAAAGTAAGTGTAACACCAGCTTCATTTAATAAAAAAATAAATATGATATTAACTATAATTGATCCAAATGGAAATACAACATCTTATAATATGAATATTTCAAATAATAACTATTATTATTCATTTGAATCTATATTATCTGGTTCTTATAAAATAGATATAACATATGGTACACAATCTTATAGTCAAATGATGAATATATCTTATTTAAGTGAATATAATTCATTTATAAATTATAATTCTGCATTCTTGTATACATTGATTACAAGTGATGGTAAAGTTTCTGAAGATGGTCATCTTGTAATTTCAAATGAAGGTTTACCAGTTCAAACATTTACATATGAATTTGCACCACTATTTATGATTATATCTTGTATATTATTTGTTTGTGACATTATAATCAGAAAATTAAGGTGGCAAGATATTAAAGATATCTTCAAACACCATCATAAGGAGGAAAAATAATGAAAAAAAGATTATTAAATATTTTATTACTCTCCTCTTTAGTAGGTCTCGTATCATGTGGTAAGATTTCAAATGATAACCCAATTGTTTCTTCAAAACCTCAAGAAACTAGCAACATTTCAAATGAACCAAATGAAGATATTATATTTTCTACATCTTTAACTTTAAATGGTGAAATATTTCCAAATATTAATGAAGATATTAAAGCTGTGTGGCAAAATAAAAATGAATATTATGAAGCTTCATTTGATGAAAATGGTATTGCAAGTATTACAGGTCTTAGTGGAGAATATTATGTATCTTTAACTAACTGTCCTAAGAATTATACATATGATGCGAATAGTGTTGTAGTAAATAATGAAAACCCAACTTCTGAAATTAAGCTTTATAAAACTAATAAGCCTACTTCTGGAAGTGGTAAAGATTTATTTAATAAAATTTATAAGATATCTAATTTTGAACCTAAATATGAAGGTCAAACCAATGTATTTGAGACTACAATTTCAAGTGCTAGCGATGTGGTTTATTATGAATTTGAACCTAAAGTTGCTGGTACTTATACAATTGAAAGTATGGTTCCAATATTTGATAATACTGTAAATCCTAAGGCTTTAAAATATTATGAAGGACCATCATCTACTGCATTCTTAGATCAAGAGGTTAATCTTGGAGGGGTTACGCTTGATGGTGGATATACAAAGAATTTTTCTTTCCAAGTAAATTTTGCAGAATCTCAAATAAATACAGAATATGGTTCAAATGTTGTTAAATTTGGAATTAAGGCTGAAATTTCTGATATGATTGAATATCCTGTAACTATTCCATTTAGGATGACATATGAAGGTGGTTATACATTAACGAAAGTTAATAGAGTTGTAATGTATGCAGAAGAAATGTATTATAAAAGAGATGAAAGTGGAAACTATATTTATGATAGTGAAGGTAATCCTATTTTAAATTATGTTAAAGCAACTAGTGCTAATGATTATATTATAGATATTAAATATGATGATGCTCATAATTCTACATTCTATAATCAATTGATTGATCCAAGTTATGAATATATTGGTACTAATAAATATTTAAAACGTAGATTTGAACTTATAGATGGAAATTATGTAGAATCAGCAACTGGTGAATATATCTTAGAAAGTACTATGCTTGAAGTTGAAAGAACTTCTAATTATCAAGAACTTGGAAATTATAGTAAATTAATTAATAGTAGTGGTAGTTTAATTCTATCTGAAGATTTCATATCTTATAATGAAGATGATGGTTATTACTATTATGTTGAAGAAGGGCAAGAATATAGATTATGTGTGAATCTTACAGAAAAGTCACTATTCTTTGATACATCTTTTTTACATTTTGAAGATGAAGGTGGTACTGTATTTAGTGCCATTGGAACTAATAAATATGATGAAGAAACAGGACTAAGAATTATTGAAAATTATAAATATTTCTTAGATGCTGAATATGCAACAATATGTAATAGCGATGGTCTTTGTTATGTTAATAAAGAATTAAAAGAGTTCTTACAAAAAGTAAGTAATGCTGGAAATTTCTTCTTTGATGGAAATGGCTGGTGTGAAGATACTGGAGTATATGCAACTGAAGAATCACAATGGTTATTTGCTTGTGGTTTTTATAAGACAAATTAGAAAAAATTATAAAAAAAATGCGATATTTCAAAAAAAATATTGCATTTTTTTCGTTTTAAATATATAATTTTAAAGAGTGTTTATACACTTATTACTTTTATTATGCAATTTTACTTATACAAGGAGGTATAAAGTATGAAACGATTATATAAAGTTTTATCAAGTTTAGCACTAGTTAGCGCAACTACTTTTGGTCTTGTAGCGTGTGACAAAGGTGGTACTGATAATATAACAAGTAATAGCGGTACAACTCAAACTCCTACAACCCCTATTGCATCTACAACAGAAAGTGAAATACCAGATGGTTATGTTAAGTATGTTGTAAAAACTCAAGCTTTAAGTGGTCTTCCACTTGCAGGTGTTAGAGTTAAATTATCTAAAACTGGTGAAGAAGCTAAAACTGTATATTCTAATGAATATGGAGAAGCTTCATTCATAATTCCTGAAAAAGGAAACTGGTCTATTTCTTGTATGGATATTGATGGTTATACAGTAGACGAAGAATCAGAAGGACAAGTTACTGATTTATCTGCTTGTGAAACAATTATTAAATTTAAACCACAATTACTTCCTAAAGATGGTGAATCTGATTTTACAGTAAACTCTCAAATGGTTGACTATACATTTACTGGTTATGATTATGGAAATAATGGAGAAGAAACATCTTATACATTATCAGAATTATTTGATAATGGTACTGAACTTGTATGCTTAAATTTCTGGTATACAACTTGTTCATATTGTATTTTAGAATTCCCTTATATGTTAGAATCATATGATACATATGAAAACAAAGGTGTAAAGATTATTGGTATTAACCCTGGTAGTGCTCAAAATGATGATAAATCATCTGTTGATGCATTTGCTAAAGAATATAATTTAGATATTATGACAACTATTGATGATACTACTATGGTTTCTAATTTTGGTCTTAGTGGATATCCTACTTCTGTATTTATTGATAGATATGGTACTATTACTTTAATTGAAAGTGGTGCTGTTACATCAACAGAAAAATGGAATAACTTATTTGAAAAATATATTGGTGATGATTATGTACCAACATATGAAGCAAGTGGTTCAAATATTAAACCTGATACAGTATTCCCTGGTAGTAATGCACTTAAAGATGCATCTGTTAGTAAAGACATTTCTGTAAAATTCGAAAATGAAGAACGTACTGGTTATGAATTTAACTGGAGTTGGGAAGTTTCAGAAGATGGAAAGTCAATTAAACCATCTAATGAAGGAATCAACAGTTCATACTCTATTTTATGGATGAATGTAACTATTCCAGCTGGTAAAGTTCTAGCATTAGATTATAAAGCATCTTGTGATGATAGTGACTTCTTAGGAATTTTATTTGATAATAAAGCTATATGTCAATTGAGTGGAAATTCTAAAGAATTTACAACTCAATATTTATATGTTGCAGGTAATGAAGAAGAAAATATCGACATTGAATTTTTCTTCTATAAAGATTCATCAACTTCACTTTATGATGATACTGTTTATATTAATAATATTAGATTAATTGAACAATCTGAAATTCAAGGTTCTATGCACGTAATTCGTCAAGCTGCATATGGTGAAGTTAATTCTATAAATCAAGAATGGACTAAGTATATTACTGCTGTTTATAATGTAGAAGATGGTTTCTATCATGTAGGAACTGAAGATGGCCCATTATTACTTGCGGCATTAATTGATACTTATACACATTTTGATACAAAGGCTTTAAATGAATATTTAGCTGATGATGCAGATATGTTCTTAGATAAAGATAATGATATAGATTATGGTGAATTATTATCTAAATATGCATCATATTGCCAAAACTCTACTTTAAGTATTATGGATTTACCAACAGATGGTTTAACTCCAATTACAAAAGAGTTAAAAGAAGCCCTAGATTTTGCTGTAGCCAAATTATCAGGTATATCAAATGAAAATCAATGGTTAGAACTTTGTGTATATATTGATGAATATGGAACACCTGGAAACGAAATTGGTAATCCAATTATTGGACTTTCTACAATGACTGCATATGATTCTGTTATTAATTATGATACAGAATTATCATTTGAAGATAAAGACTATAACTATATTAAGTTTGATTTTGCATTAGTTCCACGTGGATATTTATTTAAGATAACTCCTGAAGTATCAGGTGTATATCGTATTTATGGTGCATCTGGTGATGATACTATTTGTTTCTTCTATACAGGTGAAGGAGAAAGAACTGAAGATTCTCAAGCATATGTTGATAGAGATATTTATAAGATGTATGATGATGAAACTTATGGAGTTAAAGTTTGGGATGAAGCTGGACAAAAATATGTTTATTGTAATGATGATTTTACACAATATATGTATTATGAGGCTGGTAAAACTTATTATATTGCACCATGTTTCTTCTATACAGATGAAGTAGATCAAACTTTAAGATTCTATATTGATTATGTTGCTACATCATATACATACTTAGCACAAGCTTCTGAAGGTATGTTTACTTATGAAGAAAATGCTGATGGTTCAATGGGAGATGTAATTTCTATTGCAAATGTAGATGTTAAACTTGGAGATGATGGCTATTATCATCCTGTAAAAGATGGTCAAGAAATAACTGAACAATTTATTTATGCTGATTTCTTATTTACTACTGGTATTTTTACTGATAAACCTTTATATGATAGAGTTATATATTTCCAAAATACGTATGGAAAAGATGAAGAAACTTCAACGCCAGCTGATGATTCAAATGAAGCTGATGATTCAAATGAAGTTGAGGAAGTTGATTATAGTAAATTTGATCTAGCTTATAAGAAATTAATTCCTTATCTTGATAGAATTGATATGGATAAAGATAGTTATACTTATGGTACTGTAAAAGTTGATGAAGATTTACAAAAGATTTTACAAGAACTAATGGATATATCTACATTTGAAGGTGTAGAAGGCTCTTGGTTAAAACTTTGTTATTTTGAAGTACATTTAGGTTCTAACTAAAATTATAAAGAATAAAAGGTACAGGATTTTTCTTGTACCATTTATTCACTTTTAAAGGAGGTCTGGTTTTTTTGAAAAATAAAGACAAATTAACAAGAAATTTAATATGGTCTGTAATATCTTTTCAAACAATATTTACAGCAATCATGCTTATTGTTCAAGTATTAAGAATCTACTTTGCTAAAACTGAAGGAGAAGATACTTTTTCAAGAGAAAAAGTAGGGGCTTATTTACTTCAAATTATTGTTGTACTTATTTTATGGATTGTTGTAGTTATTGTTGGGATAGTTATGAATTATATTAAAAAGATTGATGACCCAAGTAAATCTAAAAACTCAAACATTTTAAAACTAAAAACAATAACTTGTATTTTACCTTATGATAAAATAGATGAAAATGATGATGATTATAAAGATTTAATAAAATTAGAAAAAAGAAGAAAAATAGCGTATGCAATATTTGCGATTGTCGCATGCTTACTTTCCATTTTCCCTTTTATGTATTTATTTAATAAGAATCATTTTATTGCAAATGGCCATGCTACAAGTCAAGTAATTGATATGATGTTACATATTTTACCTTTTGTAGTTATAGGTCTTCTTTGTTTAGTTGGTACAATGATTTATGAATCTTATAATGCTAACAATGCGATTATAGTTGCTAAAAATTTACTTGTAAAATACAAAAAAGGTGAAGTTTCTTATAAAGAAGAAACTAAAAAGAAAACTATTATATTATGGTCTATTAGAGGCTTTATCTTAGCAGTAGCTGTGATTTTTATTATCACAGGAATTATTAATGGTGGACCTTCTGGTGTTTATATGAAAGCTGCTAAAATATGTACAGAATGTGTAGGGCTAGGTTAGAATTATGGAAAAAGATAGTTTATTTAAAAAAATTAGAAATAAATTTAAGTTAATAATAAGTAAAATCAATGCCTTTCTAGTTACAAATTGGCCTTCTAAAAGAAGATTAATTCAAATATATGCATTATTGCTTTATAATGCTAATATGAGAGGTTTTATTACTGGTGATATATTTACTGGTGATTCTAAAAATGTTTGTGTACCTGGTATGAATTGTTATTCATGCCCAGGTGCAATTGGGGCGTGTCCATTAGGTTCTATTCAAAATGCACTTGCAGAAAGTAAAACAAAAGTGCCAACTTATGTTTTAGGTATTATTTTACTTTACTGTATTATCTTTGGTAGATGGATTTGTGGATGGTTATGTCCAGGTGGACTATTCCAAGAATTACTATATAAAATTAAAACTCCAAAACTTAAGAAAAATAGAGTTACTAGAGCTTTATCTTATTTTAAGTACATCTTACTAGTAGTATTAGTTCTAATAATTCCTATAATGTATGGAGTTATTCAAAATCTACCACTTCCAGCATTTTGTAAATATGTTTGTCCTATAGGTACATTTGAAGGTGCTATATTCTTACTTTCAAATCCTAATAATGGTGGATTTTATGCTCAACTAGGTTCATTATTTACATGGAAGTTTGCGCTTTTAAT
The DNA here is from genome assembly GCA_964524125.1 of uncultured Clostridium sp. Lineage (GTDB taxonomy): Bacteria > Bacillota_I > Bacilli_A > Acholeplasmatales > Anaeroplasmataceae > CAG-307. The sequence continues at coordinate 24,438 of CAZGBY010000001.1, read as the reverse complement.
TGGATTTGTAGTTGGATCTATTTTTATTTATAGATTCTTCTGTAGATTCTTCTGTCCACTTGGAGCTTTATATGGTATATTTAATAAATTATCTATTATTGGTGTTAAAGTTGATAAGTCTAAATGTAATCATTGTGGAGCTTGCGTTACAAATTGTAAGATGGACGTAATGGAAGTAGGAGATCACGAATGTATTCAATGTGGAGAGTGTATTGATAAGTGTTCAGAATGTGCAATTTCTTGGAAACTTATTGGGAATAAATTAAAAGAAGAAGCTAAAAAAGAAGTAACTGATACACCTATTCAAACAAATCATTTAGAAGTTAAATTGGAAGAATCTACTAATAATGAAGAATTAATTTCTATAAGTGATGATAAAGAAGAAGTTACATTACCAAAAGAAGATAATAAGTTTATTAAATTTATTAAAAAGATTGGTAATTATATTAAAACTCATAAGGCCAAGGTTATTACTACAACTTCAATGCTTATAGTATTACTTATTGCAATATTATATTCATGTGTATGGTCTGTTGATAATACTTTATCTGTAAATTCGGTTATCAACAAATTAGATGTAGTTGTATATGAAAATGATTTTGAAGAAGAACATTCTAGAAATATTTATGCAAACAATTCTAATGTTTTAGTTATATATTTTTATGATGAATATAATTATGATGATGTAAAATATTTAGAAGAATTATGTATTGAAAATATTCAAGTATATGCAATTAGTTCATATATTAATAAAGATAAAAATATAGAACTTATTAAACAAGATATTTCAAATGATAAATTATCTTCATTAATTAAATTTGCATATGATAATTCAGATTGTAATGCAAACTTATTATTTGTTGATTCATGTACTATGCCATATTATGTATGGTCTGATACAAAAAACACAATCAAATATAGTAATACTTCTAAATTAACAGAATATGATTTCCAAATGATTAAACTAGTATCTGAAGGTGAAACATTAGGTTATAATGTTGGAGATATTTGTTATTCTAAAGATATTACTATTATAGATGAAAAAGGCAAGGATACAGGACAATATTTTAATTTAAATAATAATAAAGGAAAAGTATCCGTTATTAATTTCTGGGGTTATTGGTGTACGCCTTGTAAAGAAGAACTTCCAGGTTTTGATACAGTTTATAAAGAAGTATTAGAAGAATATGGTGATGTACTTGATATGATTGCAATCCATCAGGGTTCTACATTCTTAACAGATTATGATAAAGAATGTGCAACAGATTATATTCATGATACAAAAGCTTCATTTAAATGGGGTTATGATGATTCAAATGATTCATATTTTAAAAATCTTGGTGGAACTTCAGCTTATCCAATTACGCTTGTTGTAGATGGAGAAGGAAGAATTGTTCTTCATAGGGTTGGTAAACTAACCGAATCAGAATTAAAATCAAGTATTTTATCTGCATTAAATAAATAACTGTTTAATTATTAATATTGGGCAAAATTTATGATTTGATAGACTAAAAATTAAATTTTTGAAATTTTGAAGAATTATCGAAAAAAATATAAGACTTAGTCTATAAAAAATGAATAAAAATCAAAAAAATCAATTTTTATTAGAGAAAAATTGATTTTTTTATTGTAATATTTGTTAAAAGAGTGTAGAATTATACTGAATGAGAATTTTTATTTTCAATTTTTAATTATGAAATGAGGTTAGAAATAATGAAAAAAAATAAATTAATTGCTAGTCTTTGTATATTGGCTTCGGGATTTATGTTTGCGTCTTGTGATAATACAGATAAACCACAAGATTCTACAACTCAAGCAGGAGACAACATTCCTTCAAACGCATTTAAGGTAAAAGTTGTTTATCCAGATGGAACTGCTGTAACTGGTGTCAGTGTACAATGGTGTTCTTCAAGTAATTGTTATGATGCGATTAAAGTTGATGATAATGGAGTTGCGTATACAACACTTGATGCTGTTATTAATAGCAACGATGATTTTAATGTACATGTTAATAATTTACCTAGTGGTTATGGATACAATCCATATTCTTTAGTACAAAACAGTTCAAATCATGATAATACTATAACTTTGATTAAATTAAATAATGAAGAACGTTTAAGTGGTACAAAAGAATCTCCTGCAAAAGTTGATGTTGGTTATTATTCTGTAAAGATTATGAAAGATGAAATGTCTTATATTTATTATACACCAACTGAAGCTGGGGAATACGTTATTGAATCATTTTCACCAAGTCCATCTGATTTAGAAATCTATTTTGCTGGAAATGATTTGGAAAATATTAAAGCCACAAATACGTTTTCAAAAGATGGTGGAGAAGAAAAGAACTTTAAGCATACATTTACTGTTGATGAAGATAAAGTTAATACTCCTTTTGTATTTATAATGATTGAAAAAGCTTCAACTTCTACATTTACTTTTAGTGTTTCTAAGAAGTAATATTAGATTAATAATATATTGAAGAAATGGAGGAAATGTAATGAAGAAAAAAATAAATGCAATTGTTGGCTTTATTGTTACAATTGTTGTGTGTTTATTTTTAGGAAGTTGTGCATCTGATAATGTAGAACCAACATATAAAAATAGTGGTACAATTATTTATCATTTAGAAGGTGCTTCATATAAAAATAGTACAGAAGATGTAAAAGTTTATTATCCTGTTAAAAAAGATGGTCAAACTACAGTTAATAAAAGCTTAGATGATTTAACTGAACAATATAAAATTAATTCTCCTGGTAGTGATTTAATTTTAGTTGGATGGTATAAGAATAAATCAGAAAGTGGAGAATATAGTAACCAATTTGTATTTGGTAGTGATAAAATTGGATATAACGAAACAATTGAATTATATGCTAAATGGTCTAAGAAGTTTGTCCATACCATTAATTATTATGCTAATATTGATGGAGAAGATGTATTACTTGCAAGTAGAGGCGATATATCTGCAGGGGCAAAATTTACTTTAAAAGAAGATGATGAATCAACTATTAGAACTACTTTATATGATAATGGTTTAACATTTATTAATTCTTTCAATTATGACAGTAATGATTATACAATGTCTGAATTTCAAAATTTAACTATGCCTGCTGAAAATGAAATCACAGAAGATATTACTATTGATGTATATGTTAATTATATTGTAGGTAAATACTATTTAGTCTCTAATTCATCAGATTTTAAGAATGCACTTGCAGAAGTTAATAATTATGATGGATTATATTTATTGAATGATATTGATTTAAGTTCAAACTCTTTACTTGGTTTAAATGAAAATTATGAAATTAAAGGTAATAATCATACAATAACTGTTTCATATTCATCTACAACTTACACTGAAGGTCTATATGATGATAAAGAAGCTGAAATTATTAGTTTATTTGGTTCTGCAAATAATCTTATAATAAGTGATTTAACGATAGATGTTTCTTTTAAGAATCGTGATGTTTTTTCAAAATATTCTATAGGATACTTTGCACCTTTAGGATATGAAATGACAAATTGTAAATTTAATAATTTAACAATTAATTATTCGATTAAAGAAAAAATTGAAAATCTTGTATATTGTGAAGAAGAAAATGGTGTTTATTCATATGACAATAATACAGAATTTGTAAATGTTATTATTATTAATAAAAAATAAAATAGGAGGAATATAATGAAAAAAGCTATATTTAATAAAGCTTTAGCACTTGGTCTTGCAGGTCTTGCAGTATTTGGTGCTACAAGTTGTGATAAAGGTGAAAAAACTGATAATAAAACAAATACTAAGAATGAAACTGATGCCTTAATTATGGCAACTCAGACTCCAGAACAAGTATTTAATCCATTTTTCTCATCATCTACTGCAGATGCTAGTATTATTTCTATGACTCAAATGGGTATGCTTGCAAATGATAAGTATGGAAATCCATCTACTGCAAAAGATGGAAGTTCTGTTGTAGTTTATGATTATGAAATCAAAAAAGATGATATCAATAATACATCTACATATTATTTTGTATTAAGAAATGATGTTAAATTCTCTAATGGTAGTTCTTTAACTATTAAGGATGTATTATTTAACTTATATGTTTATCTTGACCCTGTTTATAATGGTTCTACAACTATTTATTCTACTGATATTGTAGGTTTATCTGAATATAGAACTCAAACTGCAAATGAAAACGAACAAGATAGTTTTATGGAAAATTTCAATAATAATGCTGAAAGTAGAATTGAAGCTTTAATTGAAGCGTTTGATGATATTACTGATGAATATGATGAAGATTTTACAGAAGAATCTTTTGGAAATTATCTAAAACAATATGCTTCAGATGAAGGCGGCTCTTATGCAAATGTTTATAATGACTATGTAAAAGCTGTATCTTTATTTAAAGAAGAAATCGATTCTGATTGGACAAACGCATCTACAGAAAATCCATCTGAAATTACATTTGTTGATAAGGAAAAAAATGAGCACAAGGGTTTATTAAAAACTGCTCAAGAAGTATTCTTATATAATGAAGGTATTATTAAATGGAATGCAAAAGACGCTAATGTAGAAACAACTTCTGGTCATTCTCTTGAAGAAATTCGTACTTTTAGTGAAGCTGAATGTAAACAATTAATTATTGACGCTTATGTTCCTGAACAAATTGACCAAGTTGTTACTTACTGGGCTACTGCTACAGAATTAAGAACTTATATTGCAAATCAACTTGCAGAAGAATATTTAACAGGAAATACAATGAAATATAAGAATATTTCTGGTATTAAGTTTGCAAATCAAAAAGAAACTGTAACAGTTAATGGTATTCAATACGCTGCACCTAAGTATGAAGGTAATGATGTAATTGAAGGTAAAGAAGTTTTAAGTATTACTATTAATGGTGTTGACCCTAAAGCAATTTGGAACTTTGCATTTGCAGTAGCTCCTATGTATTATTATTCAAATTCTGAACAAATTGCATTATTTGATTATGAAGAACATTTTGGTGTTAAATATGCAGATCAAGATTTTAGAGATAATGTATTAAGAGATAAGAATAAGACTAAGGTTCCTGTTGGAGCTGGAGCTTATAAAGCTTCATCTAAGACTGGTACAACTTCAGATAATGTATCAGCATCTGAATTCTTTGACCAAACTACTGTTTATTTTACAAGAAATGATTATTTTATCGATCAAAAAACTAAGAAGACTGCAACAATTAAGAACATTTACTTCCGTGTACTTACAGAAGAAGGTTTATTAAATGCTTTATATACTGGTGAAATTGATTATTGTGAACCATCTGCTAAGACTGATACTGTTTCAGAATTACTTGGTAAGAAAGCTCAAGGTTTTGACACAATTAGTGTTAAAACTCAAGGTTATGGTTATGTAGGTATAAATGCATCTAAAGTAGAAAATATGTATGTACGTCAAGCAATTATGCATTCAATCGATGTTCAAGCTATTTGTAACTATTATGGTTCAACTGCTGAAAGAATTAATCGTTCTATGTCTTCTGAATCATGGGCATATCCAGAAGGATGTACTCCATATTATCCATATATCGGAGATGCAATTCCTGATGATTTATCAGTTGTAAATCCTGCATATAAAGAATTCGTTGAATCAAAAGGATTATCATCAGGTCAAACTATGACTGAAGAACAACAACAAGAATTTATTGATTACTTAGTTTGTACAAAAGGTAAAATTGCTAAAGATGGTTTATATGATGGCTTAAAATATACATTTACAATTGCTGGTTCATCTGATGAACACCCTGCATTCTTAGCGTTTACTACAGCTGCTGCATTCTTAAATAAATGTGGATTCCAAATTACTGTAACTAAGGATTCAAACGCTTTAATTAAGCTTACTACTGGTTCACTTGAAGTTTGGGCTGCAGCTTGGTCTTCAACACTTGATCCAGATATGTATCAAGTTTATCATAAGGATTCTAAAGCTACTGCAGTTACTAACTGGGGTTATCCTTCAATTTTAAATAATCCTACTAAGTATAGTGCTGAATATACAATCGTTAATCAATTATCTTCAATCATTATGAAAGCTAGAAAGACTAATGATCAAGATTTACGTAAGTCTTATTATGCTGAGGCTCTAGATTTAGTAATGCAACTTGCTGTAGAACTTCCTACATATCAAAGACAAGATTTATCTGCATTTAACGCAAATAAATTAGATAAGAATTCATTAGTTATTGGTGATGAATTAACTTCAGTTACTGGTGTAACATCTGCAATCTGGAGAGCATCTTTAGTTGCTTAATTTTATAATAAAAGAAAACGTGGCTATTTTAACATAGCCCGTTTTTCCTAAAAAAAAGGAGTGAAAAATATATGTTTAAATACATATTAAAACGTATTGGAATATCAATAATCGTTTTATTTGGTGTTTCATTGATATTATATTTATTAGTACGTATGATGCCAACAGATTACATAGATAATAAATTCTCCTCACAATTGTCACAAGGTACAATGACTATCGAAGATATTAATGCATATAAAGCTTTATATGGTCTTGATGATAATTCATTCTGGGGCCTAATTAAGGGTTACTGGAATTGGTTTTCAAAAATGATTCGTGGAGATTTAGGAGACTCTTGGAAATATAATGATTCAGTTGCGAGTGTTATCGCTGATAATATGTGGATTTCATTTGCGATTGCGGTTATAGCTACTATACTTCAATTTTTAATTGCTATACCTCTAGGTATTACAAGTGCTACACATCAATATAGTAAAAGAGATTATTTGGTTACAACTCTAACTATGATTGGTATATCATTACCTACATATTTCTTTGGAGCTATTTTAGTTAAGATTTTTGCGGTTGATTTAGGTTGGTTCCCAACATCTGGTTTAAATTCATCGAAAATATTTGATACTACAACATTTGCTGGTTGGTGGGAAAGATTCTTTGATACAATTCACCATTTAATATTACCAATTTTCTGTACAGTAATATTATCTATTGGTGGACTTATGAGATATACTCGTACTAATATGCTTGAAGTATTATCTTCTGATTATATTCGTACAGCTCGTGCAAAGGGATTGAGTGAAAAGAAAGTTATTTATAAACATGCTTTCCGTAATACTTTAATTCCAATTGTAACTTTACTTGCTGGTATCTTACCTTCTCTTTTTGGTGGTATGATGATAACAGAAGAAGTATTTGGTATTCCTGGTATTGGTTCTAAAGCTTATCAAGCATTACTAGCTGGTGATATACCATTTATTATGGGTTATAATATGTTCTTAGCTGTTTTATCAGTAATTGGAACATTATTATCTGATATTATGTATTCTGTGGTTGACCCACGTGTTAAATTAGGAAAGTAGGTGATTTTTGTGGGGGATTCTCAAAACTTAGAAATTAAAGAAGAAACTACTGAAATTACTGAAGGTTCTACTTTAATGACTGAAGATACTCAAACATTTAAACAAATGAGTCCTATTAGATTAGTACTTAGAAGATTTTTCCGTTCTAAACTATCTATAATTGGTCTTATAATGATAGTTGGACTTTTCTTATTTAGTTTCTTAGGACCTGTATTCTCTCCTTGGGGAGAATCAGAAGTTGATACAACTCAACATTATACTTATACAATTTCAGAATATGAAGTTGAAGATGAAAATGGTGAGATAGTAATTATTTATGAAGTTACAAAAATTTTACAAAAACAAAATGAATATGCAGATCCATCTGCTTCTCATTGGCTTGGTACAGACAATTCTGCTTATGATGTTCTTACTCGTTTAATGTATGGTGGTAGAATTTCCTTAATCATTGGTTTTATTGTAGTTATTCTTGAAACTTTACTTGGAGTATTGATGGGAGGTCTTGCTGGTTATTTCGGTGGCTGGGTAGATAATCTTATAATGCGTATAGTTGATATATTTAACTGTATACCAACTTTACCAATACTTTTAATCGCATCTGCAGTACTTGACTCTTGGGAATTATCTGGTACTGGTAGAATTTATCTATTAATGGTTATTATTACAATATTTGGTTGGAGTGGTACAGCAAGAATTGTTCGTGGACAAATTTTATATTTACGTGAACAAGAATATATTACTGCAACTGAAGTTATGGGATTACCAACATGGAGAAGAATTGTTAAGCATTTAATTCCAAATGTAATGCCACAACTTATTGTATCTATGACACTTGGTCTTGGTAGTGTTATTCTTTATGAATCTACACTTTCATATTTAGGACTTGGTGTACAAGCTCCTCAAGCAGCTTGGGGTACAATGATATCTTTATGTAAAGATACAATGGTACTTAAATATCACGTTAATGTATGGTTACCTGCGGGTTTATTAATTGTAATTGCCGTACTTGGATTTAACTTTATCGGGGACGGTCTAAGAGATGCAATGGACCCTAAGAGTAAGAAGTAGGAGGTAGTTTTATGGCAAAAGAAAAAAATTCAAATTACCTTACTAGTAAGGAAAGTAAAGCTATTTCTAAATATAACGTTAAACAAATGCGTTATTATGAAAATGAAAAGAAACGTAAAAAGGATCCTTCTGAATATACAACTGTAATGAAGAATCCTAATAATATTATTGAAATTGATGATTTAGTTACATGTTTCTTCACTGATAACGGTACTGTTAAATCAGTAAACCATGTATCTTTTGAACTTCCAAAAGATAAGATTATTGGAGTAGTTGGTGAATCTGGTTGTGGTAAGAGTGTTACAAGTTTATCAATTATGCAACTTGTTCAATCTCCTCAAGGACAAATTACTGGTGGTTCTATTAGATTTAATAGTGATAAATTAGGCTATGATGAAAATGGTAATAAACTTGCATATGATATTGCAAAAATGCCTATGCAAGAACTTTACAATATTCGTGGTAGTGATATTACAATGATATTCCAAGAACCTATGACTTCATTAAATCCAGTATTTACTATTGGAAATCAATTAGACGAAGTATCATTTATTCATAATCCAACTATTACTAAAGAAGAAGCGAAAGCTCGAAGTATGGAAATGCTAAATGAAGTAGGTATTTCTATGCCAGAACGTGTTTATAATTCATATCCACATGAATTATCAGGTGGTATGCGTCAACGTGTTATGATTGCAATGGCGCTTGTTGGTGATCCTAAACTTATTATCGCAGACGAACCAACTACAGCTCTTGACGTTACAATACAAGCTCAAATTCTTGAACTTTTAAAAAGAATTCAAAGAGAAAAACATTGTTCAATCATGTTAATTACTCATGACCTTGGTGTTATTGCTGAAATGGCAGATGAAGTAGTAGTTATGTATGCTGGACGTGTTATTGAACATGGAACTGTTCGTGAAATATTCAATAATCCCCTACATCCATATACAATCGGACTTCAAAAGTCTAAACCACTTATTACATCAAATTCAAATGAACCACTTTATTCAATTCCTGGTTCAGTACCAAGTCCAATTAACTTACCTAATACTTGTTTTTTCAAGGGTAGATGTAACCGTTGTATTAAAAAGTGTGAAGGTGCTTATCCTGGATTTACAAATGTAACTGATACACACTATGTATCTTGTTATTTATACGATGAAAAGAAGGAGGATTAATCATGGAAGAACTTAATGAAAATATTAATAATGAAATTAATGAAGAAATAATTCCAAATCCTGAATACCTTCTTGAAGTTAGAAATTTATCTAAACATTTCCCTTTAAATCGTAATTTCTTTGGTAAACCTCAAACAATTCTTAAAGCAGTAAATGAAGTATCATTTGGTGTTAAAAAAGGACAAACTATTGGTGTTGTTGGTGAATCTGGTTGTGGAAAAACTACACTTGGTCGTACAATTTTAAAGTTATATGAAGCTGATGGCGGAAATATTTTCTTTGAAGGTAAGGATTTAACTAAATTATCACAACGTGAAATGAATAAGTTAAGAACTGAAATACAACTTGTATTCCAAGATCCATATTCATCTTTACCTCCTCGTATGACTGTAGGTAGTATTATTTCAGAAGCCGTTAAAGTTCATAATATTGTACCTAAAGAAGAAGTTCAATCTTATGTTTTAAAAGTTATGGAACAATGTGGTCTTCAACCTTCATATTATGATAGATATCCACATGAATTTTCAGGTGGACAACGTCAAAGAATTTGTATTGCAAGAGCCCTAGCAGTAAATCCAAAACTAGTTATTTGTGATGAACCAGTTTCAGCTCTTGACGTATCAATTCAAGCACAAGTAATTAACTTACTTAAACAACTTCAAAATGAAAGAGAATTAACTTATGTATTTATTTCACACGACTTATCAGTTGTTAAATATATTACTGATCAAATTCTAGTAATGTATTTAGGAAATATGATGGAATATGGAGATACAGATGAAATATTTGAAAATCCTCTACATCCATATACACAAGCACTATTTTCAGCTGTTCCTGTTCCAGATCCTGATGCTAAAATGAATCGTATTATTTTAACTGGTGATATTCCATCTCCTGCAAATCCTCCTAAGGGATGTAAATTTCATACACGTTGTAAAGATTGTATGAGTGTTTGTAAGATGGTTCAACCAGAATATAAAGAAGTAACACCAAATCATTTTGTAGCTTGTCATAAGTATAACGAAGAAATTATGAATGATTTAAATACTTATGATGAAGAACTAAAACGTCAAGAACACGAAGAAGCGGTACTTGAAGCTTTAAGAATCGAAGAAATGAAAGATAAAAATTGGTTCGAAAAATGGCTGATGAAGATAAAAAAATAAAACCAAAATATGTTGATGATGGTCATACTATTTACAATATGGATGTAGATGGTTTACCAAAAAGAAGTAAGATAAAAAATGATTTAGGCTTAACTCCTAAAGAAAGAAGGGCAGTTATTAGAGCTGCACTTCTTCATTTTATACCTATCTTACTTGGTGTTATTTTGTGTTTTACACTAGCAATGTTATTATTATATTTTTGGTTAAAATAACGAAAGGAGTTACAAATGAGAATTATAAAAAAACTAAGTATTTTTTCACTAGCATGTCTTTTTGGAATGACTGTTACAAGTTGTAGTAATTCTGATAAGGATGAAACTGTAAATGATCCTCAATCATTAAGAGTTTCTTTAACTGATGGGTCTTTAGATGAAGCTTCTCGTCAAAGTATGATGAAAGCCGAATATCTTGTTAAAAATAATGGTTATTCAGATAATGATGATGTTGGTATTATTGTTAAATTAAGTACTCCATCTATGATGGATTATTTCCAAAGCTATGGAAATTCATATGATACAGTATCAGAATTCTATAATAGTCCTAAAGGAATATTAAGAAGAACTGGTATTGAAGAAGAACAAACTAAAGTTATTAATCAATTAAAAGCTTTAGAACTTATTGGAAATATTAGTCAAACATATACAACTGTACTTAATGGATTTGCGTGTCATACAACATATGGCAAATTTAGAGAACTTGAAGAAAGTGGTCTTGTTGAAGAAGTAATTTTAACTGATACATATAATCTTCCTTCAACATCATCTACAGATTCTTCATCTTCATATAATACAGTTACAAATGTTGTAGATGTTTATGAAACTGGTATTTTTAATTCATCTAGTTCTAATTATAATGGTGAAGGTACATCAGTAGCTGTACTTGACTCGGGTTTTGACTGTTCACATACAGTTTTTGCAAAACAACCAGAAACTGAAATGATTAAACTTGATGATGTAAAAGATAAACTTACATTATTAAATGCTTATCAAACTACAGAAAACTTAAAGGGCGAAGACCTTTATTATAGTAAGAAAATTCCTTATGCATATGATTATGCAGATAAGGATTTCGATGTTAACCCATTTGATTCTGAACATGGTACACACGTTGCTGGTATCATTGCTGGAAATGATGATACTATTACAGGTGTAGCTACAAATACACAACTTGTATTAATGAAGGTATTTTCAGATTTTTCAAGTGGGGCTGAAACTGAAGATTTAGTTGCGGCATTAAATGATGCTGTAATTTTAGGTGTTGACTGTATAAATATGTCTCTTGGTACATCTTGTGGATTTAATAGAGAAGTAGATGAAGAGGCTATTAATGAAGTATATGATAAAATTGAAGAGGCAGGTATTTCTTTAATTGCGGCAGCTTCTAATGATTATTCATCAGGATATGGTGGAGAAGCTGGTAATACTAATAAAACTTCCAATCCTGATTCAGGTACTGTAGGTGCTCCATCATCTTATACATCATCACTTTCAGTTGCGTCTATTAACGGATTTAAGAGTTCTTATTTAGTAGGAAATGATACTGATACATTCTTCTATTTACAATCTAGAGATATTACATCAAAAGAACATAACTTTATTGAAGAATTATCAGCTAGTGATTCAGAACTTTCAACTAATAAAACAAAAACTTATGAATATGTTACAGTTCCAGGATCTGGTACATCAGCATCATATTCATCAATAAACGTTAAAGGTAAAATCGCAGTTGTAAAACGTGGTGATAATACATTTGATGAAAAAGCTAAGCTTGCAAAGAAAAAAGGCGCTATAGCTATTATTGTTTATAATAATGTTGAAGGCGATATTGCAATGACTATTTCTGATAAAGAACATATTCCTGCAATATCAATTACAAAAGAAGATGGATTAAAATTAGCTGCTAAATCAAGTGGTACAATTACAGTATCAACTGAATATCTTGCAGGTCCATTTATGTCAGATTTCTCAAGTTGGGGTCCTACTCCTTCTTTAGAACTAAAGCCAGAAATAACAGCTCATGGTGGAGAAATCTTATCAAGTATTCCTGGTGGAAATTATGATACAATGTCTGGTACTTCAATGGCAACTCCAAATATGTGTGGTGTTGTTGTACTTATCAGACAATATTTAAAAGAAAAATATCCAAATAAAACAGCAGTTGAAATTTTAAATTTAACATATTCTTTATTAATGTCAACTGCAACAATCGCAAATAATGAATCTGGAGATCCTTATACACCTCGTAAACAAGGTGCTGGTCTTGCAAGTTTATCAAATGCGACAAAATCTAATGCTTATTTATCAGTTGAAAATCAAACTAAGCCTAAATTAGAACTTGGTGATGATCCTAAACGTACTGGTGAATATGAAATGACATTTACTATTAATAATATTACAAATAAGGATTTAACTTATACATTAGATTTAGATGTAATGACTGAATCAGTATCATCTTCTGATAGTGATTATGTTGCTGAAAAATCTTATATGTTAGATAATACTTTTAAAGCTTATGTTAATGGTTCTGAAATTACTTCTAAGAAAGTTTCAGTTCCTGCAAATGGAAGTATAACTATTACTTATAAATATGCCTTAACTAACGATGCTAAAAATTATATGAATAATAACTTTGCATATGGTATTTATGTAGAAGGATTTGTTAAGTGTATTGCACAAGATGGTCAAGAAGTTAACCTAAACGCACCATTCCTTGCATTCTATGGAGATTGGACAGAAGCGCCTATTTTCGATAAGACCTATTATGAAGTTGAATCTGAAGCTCATAACGGTAATATTGATGATGAAGATAAATTAAAGGCTGATTACTGGGCAACAACTCCTTATGGAATGTATTGTTATAATTATTTAATGCCTCTTGGTACATATGTTTATACAATGGCTGATGGTTATACAGAAATTCCTGCAACAGAAGATCATATAGCTATTTCATCAACATATGGTTCTATAGATGGTTTAAGTGTTATTTATGCAGGTTGTTTAAGAAGCTGTAAATCAATGACTTATACAATTACAGATAATGTAACAGGAGAAGTTATATATACAATTGTTGATTATAATGCTCATAAAGCATTTGCAAATAGTGGTTCACCAATGCCTTATTATAAATATATAAGACAAACTGCAGATGATTTAGGTCTTGTAAATAATCGCTCGTATACTTTCTCTATGCTTGGTCAATTAGATTACGGTGAAGATGGTGGACTTTCTACTAATACTAGAAATTCATTTAGTTTTAATTTCACTATGGATGATGAAGCTCCTATTATTAAGAATGCTACATTCGAATCTGAATATGATGAAACAACTAAGAAAACTAAATATTATGTTAATTTAACAGTATATGATAATCATTATGTACAATCTATTACTCCAGTTGCGTTTACTTCATATACAACTGAAAAAGTATCTTATACCTCACTTACTAAGTATCCTATTCCAGTTTATGGAGAAAAAGGTTCAGATACAACTGTAAAAATTGATATTACTGATTATATAGGTTCAGATGGATCATTCTCTAATACTATTTCATTTAATATTGATGATTATGCATTAAATTCAAATATCTATATTATTGAACTTCCTGGTACAACTGGTGATTTCTCATTTACTGAAACAGGTTTTGATGCAGTAGTTGATCAAGAACTTGATTTACTTCCTTATATTTCATCTACTACATCAGAAGATAATTCTTATTTAAAATATTTAAATTGGACATCATCAAATCCTGAAGTTGCGGATGTTTATCAAGGTGTTGTAATTCCTTATAAGTCAGGTAGAGTAAAAATTACTTGTACAGATGAAATGTATAATAAGACAGCTTCTGTTTATGTATATGTAGAAGAAGGAACAACTAAATCAGTTAAACGATCATATAGTGGTAGTGCAACTATAAATAAGATTACATTTGATTATTTTGATACGTTACTTTCTTATACTCAACAAGGTGAATCATCTACAATTGGTAAGACTGGAGATAGAATGTATACTTCAGCTGCTACAAATGTAGAAATGTATCCGGGTGAAAAGATTCAACTTCACGCTGTATTTGAACCTTGGTATTTAGATGATACTAATTGTACATGGTCAAGTAATAATTCAAAAAAAGTTTCTGTAGACGAAAATGGTATTGTAACTGCACTTGAAGAAGGTAGTTCTTATATTTATCTTACAAAAGATGGTTCTACAATCAGTGCATCTATTAAAATTACTGTACTTTCTGAATTTGTTATCGAAAATAGAACATTAGTCTCATATAAAGGTTTGGGTGGAGATGTAGTAATTCCTGATGATGAAGGTATTTTATATATAGGAGAATATGCATTCTCATTATATGGTACTGATTTAAATGTTAAAAATCCAGACGATGATGATGATTATAATAAAACACCAGCATCTAATACAGTAATTACTTCTGTTGTAATTCCAGAAGGTGTTGAAGATATAAAGAAATATGCATTTTATAACTGTCCTTATCTTGAAAGTGTAAAACTACCAAGTTCAATTAGATTTATAAGAGAATACGCATTTTCATATGATACATCACTTAAAAATTCTGATGGTAGTGCATATTCTTCAAGTTTAAAATCAATAAATTTAGAAGATGTAGAAGTTATTGGTGCATATGCATTTGCTGGATGTTTGAAACTTACATCAGATTCATTAAATTTATCTAACTGTTATGCAATTGCAAGATATGCATTTAAAGGTTGTACAAGTTTAACTACTGTTGATATTTCTAAACTTAGAAATGCTGGAGTAGGTGTATTTATGGATTGTACAAATCTTACAAGTTATACTACAGATTCAAATGGACAAACAAGACTTGGAGAATATATGTTCTACAATACGGGCCTTTTAAATGCAGAAATCTATTCTACTCAAATTCCTGCATATTCATTTGGTAATTGTAGTAATTTAAAAACAATTATTGTAAATGGTAATGTTGTATCTATTGGTGCATATGCATTTGCAAATAATGATTCACTTGAAAGTGTTACAATTAATGGTACAGTTGAATATTTAAATAAATATGCAATTTCTTCTAATAAGAAGTTAATAAGCATTACTTTACCAAATGGTGATGTAACTGTTGAAGAATATGCTATTTATAATAATCCTGAATTAGAAACTTTAAAATTCCAAGAAAAAACTTATTTAAAGAATATTTCATCTAATTTAATTAGTGATTCTAAATTAACAAGTTTTATTGTTGATGATAAAAATACAAATTATACAACTGAAGATTCTTTATTAATAAGTAATAATAAAATTATTTTAGCTGCCCCATATTTTAATTATGGTAATTATACAATCCCTTCAAATATTGAAGAAATCTCTTCTGGAGCTTTCTCAGGTATTAAAACAATTACATCTTTAGTAATTCCTAATAAAATAACTTTAGGTTCTTATGCATTTGCAAATTGTACTGAACTTACAGAAGTTACTATAGAAAATGATCAAGTAATTGGCGATTATGCATTTGCTGGTTGTACTAAATTAACAGTAATTAATAATTTAGAAAATGTAAAATCTATTGGAGAATATGCATTTTCAAAAATAGCATCATCAAATTGGTCTTCATCTAATGCAATTGAAATTACTTTAGCAGAAGATGTAGTTCTTAAAGAAGGTGCATTTAATAAAGCTGGAATAAAAACTATTAACTTAAAAGGCAACGCAACTATAGGTGATTCAGCATTTATGAGTAATACACTTCTTACTACAGTAAATGTTCCTTCAACTGCTAAAATATTTGTATCATCTAATGCATTTAATGGAGATTATAGTTTAAATAGTTTTGATTTTTCAACTATATATGGAAATATAGGAGATTATGCATTTGTAGGATGTACATCACTTACACAAGCTCAACTTGATAACGTTACAAGCATTGGCGATTATGCATTTGCTGAATGTAAAAATCTTAAAACAATCTCTATGACTAATGTAGAATCTATAGGTGCATATGCATTTTCTAAACGTGATCTTCAATCAAGTGCATCTGCTCCACAATTTACAAGTATTATATTACCAAATAGTTTAACTACTATTGGTGAATCAGCATTCTATGGTGCAAATAAATTAGAAAGTATTACAATTCCAGATGGAATAGGACAAATTGCTCCTTATACATTTGCATCATGTACATCACTTACAAGCGTTTCTTTACCAATTAGTTTAACTACTATTGGTGATTACGCATTTAACGGATGTTCAAAGCTTGCTACAATTAATCTTGAAAATGTTAAATATATTAATGAAGGTGCATTCACATCAACTTCAAAATTAATTTCTGTATCTTTAACTAATGTTGAATCTATAGGTTCTGGTGCATTTGCCTCATCAAATTTAAGTCAAGGAATTAATACTCCAAATTTATTGAGTGTAGGAGAATATGCATTCCAAGGAAGTAGACTTTCTTCAATTGTTTGTCCAAAACTTAAAAGTATCGGCGAATCAGCATTCTACGGAACTACTTTAACTTCATTTACTTTAAGTCAAGATATTAATTATATTGGTGAATTAGTTTGGTACGAAGCGTCAAAACTTCAAGAATTTAATTTTATTGATGCAAATGGACAAACAAAAACTTCAGGTAAAATTAATGATTATGTTTATTTAGATAATGGTATATTATATACTTATATTACACCTAAAAAATTAAGACTTTTATCAGTTCCAGCTGCATTAAATATTGAAACTTTAAATGTAATTGAAGGTACAAGTTTTATTGAAATATATGCTGGTAATGCAAATACTAATATTAAGAGTATTGTTCTTCCAGACTCTTTAAGAACGATTGGTTCTTATGCGTTCTATGGTTATAAAAATCTTCAAAGTGTTGAATTTAGATCAATTAACGCTCCAACTATGGAATCATATTATTCAGATGGTTTAGCAGATTCATCTGGTGATTTCTTATCAGGTTCTGAACCAGGATATGAATTATTACAAAAATATTTCAATTGTTACGGATATTATTTATATTATGCTAATTTCATCGATTTAATTGGAAGAAAAAATCCTATTAAAATGATTTTACCTAATAATACTGATATCTCAGGATATGATTCTATTATTTATGAAGCTTATTTTGGAACTTTAGAAGAGGCTACATATTCAGAATATACAGCTATGGATTCATATGCAGTTAAATATCTAGAATTAATCGAAAAAATAATGAATAAAGATATCATTTCTTTAGATGATGATTCAGTTATTTCATCTTGTGGACTTGCATATAAAAATATGTCTACTGATTTAACTAAGTTTGGTTATACACAAGAAGAATTAAATAAGATGGCTAAATGTTTAAGTGATGCTCAAACAGAATTAAGAGAAATCAAATATAAGACTGCATCACTTGAAGTTAAAGCTATTCAAGAAGTTATTAATTCATTAAATACTACATTTACAATTGATAGACTTTCTGAATTACAAAGTTTTGCGACTAGATTAAATAAGTTAACTATTTCTGAACAAAGTATTTTAGATTTAACTAATTATAATTTATTATTAGATTCATATAATACATATCTTGAAGGATTAAATCCTGCCATTGATAGTGTTAATGGTATTGTAAATAGTACGTATAATTCTTATATTAGTACAGTAACAGTAGCTGTTATGTCTTTAATATCTTGTCTTACAGTAGCGGGATTTTGCTTACTTAAGAAATTTTAGGAGGTTATAATATGAAAAAAATTAAATATATTATTTTAACATTATTCATTTTAACTTTCTTTGTTTCTTGTAAGAAAGATGATAAACCAACAACTACACCTTCAGAAGTTCCTACTAAATTAGAAAGTTTAAAAGATTTAGAAAATGTAATATTATATTCTATGGAAAATACTTATTTAGTTACAACTAAGTCTTCTATTAAAGATGGAACTACAGAAGTATATAAGTTAGAAAGAACTATTACTATTACTGATAATGAAACTATGTCTGGTTCTACAGTGACTAATTATTATAATTTAAATAGTTCATTTACACTTGAAAAGTCAATTAAAGTAGATTATTTTGAAAACTTAAATTCTAAAGAATTATTTGGGCTTCAAATTGATGAATCATATTTCTCATCTAGTTCTATTAATTCAACAAGTGTAACTTTAGTAATTAAGAAAGATAAAACAACTGAATGTTTTAATGATGAAAGTGTAGTTTCATCTTCTGATATCAATGTTAATATGACTATATCAGATTATAAGATTTCAGAACTTACTTATAACTATACACTAGATAATAAAACGATTTCTAGTGTTACTAGTTATAAATACTTATAAAATATTTTTACTCTTTCTAAACTGAGGTAGAATTTAGCTAGTAAAGAATTTAAAAAGTAAATACTAATAAGATGGTAAAACTATCCAAAAATGGGTAGATAATTACCATCTTTTTTAGTTAAAAATTCATTTTATTTTGCTTCTTATCGATTTGCAATTCTTTATAACATATTATATACTATTATTAAAGAAAAAATAAATTTGTGAGGTACATATGAAAATAATTCACTCTTCGGATATTCACCTAGGATCAAAAATAAACTCTAAATTTAAATCTATTTCAAATGATAGAAAACTAGAACTTAGAAATTCTTTTTTAAACATGTGTAATTATGCTAAAAATAATGATGTTAAAGTAATCTTATTATCTGGTGATATATTCGATGAGAATACTCCATCAAAAAAAGATAAAGATAATTTCTATTCTGTAATATCAAACTATCCAAATATTGATTTTTTATATCTAAAAGGAAATCATGACTTATATGAAAATAATAATATTGATATACCTAATTTAAAAACCTTTTCATCAACATTAACTTCATATAATTATGATAATATAACAATATCAGGATTAGAACTAAATAAAGAGAATTCAAATACTTTTTATCATACAATAAAATTAAACCCTAATCAATTAAATATCTTAATGCTACATGGTACGATATCATCATCTAAAGGAGAAAATCTAATTGATATATCCTCTTTAAAAAACAAGAATATAGATTACCTAGCTTTAGGTCATATACATTCTTATAAAACAGGTAGAATTGATTTTAGAGGAATTTATTCGTATTGTGGTTGTTTAGAAGGTAGGGGATTTGATGAGGAAGGTAAAAAAGGATTTGTATTACTTGATATTAATGATAAAATAACTTATGAATTTATTCCCTTTCAAACAAGAGAAATCCATATAAATGAATTTGATATATCTTCTTGCCTTTCTATTTCTGATGTGACTACAATTATTAATAATAATATTAATATCAATTATAATGACATTTATAGATTTGTTTTAAAAGGTGAATTATCTTGTTCTATATCTTTTAACAAAAAAGACATAGAACAATACTACAATAATTTATATTTCTTAGAAGTTATTGATAATACAAATATTAAAATAGATATAAATAAATATTTAAATGATATTTCATTAAAGGGAGAGTTTGTACGTAGCGTTTTAAATGATGAAGAATTAGAAGAAGATGTTAAAAATGAAGTTTTAACATTAGGTTTAAGATTATTAGAAGGTCGTGAAATAGATTTATGATAATTAAATATATTGAAATCCAATCATTTGGAAAATTAAATAATTATAAATTAACTCCATCTAATACTTTAAATACATTCTGTCAAAATAATGGTTATGGGAAAACTACTATTTGTGATTTTATTATAGCTATGCTTTATGGATTAAATAAAAAATCTAAAAATGATTTTTCTAGAGAACATTACTTATCTTTTAAAACTAATTTTTCATCTGGTATATTAGAAGTTAATCATAATAATGTTACATATAAAATAGTAAGAAAATTTGGAAAAACTTCCTCTTTAGATGAACTATATTTTTATGAAAATAATATCTTAAATAATAAAGTTTTAATTCCTGGTGAATATATTTTAGGTATTAATAAAGACTCATTTATTCGTACAATATATTTAGATTCTACTAATTTAGATATATCTTCTAATGAAGATATAAATAGTAAATTGAATCATTATATAGAAAATACTAAATTAGATTTTAATTTAAGTGATATTCTATTAAAAATAGAAAATGCTAAAAAAGAAATAATTCCTTTAAAGCTTCAAGATGAAAAAGGAGCTCTTGCAAATAGTAAAAATAAAATTAAAACCTTACAAAATAGTCTTATAACCAAACAAACATTAAATGAATCATTAAAGTATAATGAAGATAGTTTAAATAAATTAAATGTTAATTTAGAGCGCTTAAAAAGAGAATATACTAAAGCTTTTAATATTAATCAAAGGTTATCTAATATAGATAAATATAAAAATGATTTATTAAAGCTTAAATCTTATCAAGATGAAATAGATTTTATTTATAATAAATATAATGAAAATATCTTAGATGAAAAAGAAGTTAATGATTTTTTAAAATTATATAATAATAAAGAAGAATTATTAATTAAATTAAATAATAATCATTTATCTAATGTTGAAGAAGATAAGTTTAAAGAGTATTCTTTAATATTTAACGATAAATCACAAGAAGAATTTGATATTATTAATAGTAAATATATAGAATATGAAAAATTAAAATCTAATAATATAATTGTTAATTATGATTTAATTAATAAATATAAATATTCTAATTTTAATTTAATTTTAGATGAAGCTTCAAAACTTAATGATGAATATTTAAATTTAGAAGAAAGTATATCAAATGATAATGATTTTAATAATATTACTAAAAAAACATATACAAATATTTTAATATTAATTTCTATAATTTTATTTATTTTAGGTATGATATTAGGATGTACATTAAACTTTAATTATTATATATTAATGCTTATTGGTTTAATAGTTATGTTTATAGGTATATATTTACATTTAAATAATAAAATTGATTTAAATAATAAAGCAAGTAATGATAAATATCAAAACTTTAAGATACAATACGATAATACTAAAAATAAGATTAATAATCTATTATCTAATTATGGATTTTCAACAGCTATTTATAATACTCCTTCAAATACTATTTTAAATGCTAAAGAAGAATATAATAAATATTTAGATGAATCTAATAAATTAGAGACTTTAAATAAAAATAATGCATTAATTAATGAATTAAAAAATGAAATAAAGATATTATATAGAAAGTATAATATATTTGAAGATGATTTTAATATAAATTACAATACATTACTTCAAAAATTTTATTATTATAAAATTTTAAAAGATAAAATAAATAATATTGATTTAATTAATACTTCTTTAAATGAACAAATCAATATAATTAATAATAAATTAAATAATTATTTGATTAAGTATAATATTGCTAATATAGATATATTTATTAAAGAGGTTAAAGAAGATATTTTTAAATATAATATGAAAATAGAAGAGTCTAATAAATTAAGTAATGAAATTTTAAATCTTAAAAATAAATATAATATAACTGATAGTGATTTAAATATTAAATATGTTAATATAGAATCATTATCAAATGATATTTCTTTAACTACATCTAATATCAATAGAATAACTGATGAAATTAATAATATTAATTCCAGTCTTGACCAATTAAATTATATTGAAGATGATTTAAAGCAAGAAAAACTTAATTTAAAAATGTTAGAAAGAAAACATTATATATTATCTTTAACTAAAGATAAATTATTATTATCAAATGATAATCTTAATAATAAATATTTAAATTACATATCTGATAAATTAAATAATTATTTAAATATAATTAATGATATATCTGGATATAAATTTGTAATTACAAAGGATTTAAATGTTTGTATAGATGATAATGGTATATTAAGAAGCTATAAGTATTTATCTTTAGGTGAAAAAACTTTATTAACATTATGTTAAAGACTTGCATTATTAGATAATATATTTAAAGATAAATATTTTATTATAATTGATGATTTATTTGTTAATCTTGATAGTAATAATTTACAATTAGCTTTACGTCTAATAAAGGAATTGTCTAAGTCTAAACAAATACTATATTTTACTTGTCACAATACTCGAACTATTTAGATTTAAAAATATTATAATATAAAGGTATAGTATATATTAACTAAATTTATAGAATTACAACATTAGACATTTATGTATTTTGTTAAATAAAATATTCTCAAAACTTAAGAGCTTAAATCGAATGATAGAGATAATTTTATTCAATAAAAAATTATTTCTATTTTTTATTTTTATCTTAATTGACTTTAATCACTATTATTTATAAAATCATTGCTATAGATTAATAGGAATGGAGTTATTTTATATGAATGAAAAAGAAGAAGTAGGGATTACAATTATAGATTTATTAAAGATATTAAAAACTAAATTATTATTAATATTAATTATAACTTTTGGTATATTGTTTATTGGTATTATATATACATTATTCATCGTAGAAGAATCATACGTTTCTCAAACTACAATCATAGTAGCTGTAAGTGATGATAATCAAGTTGATATCGATAATTCATTTAGAATTATTCAAAGTATATCTGAACTAATTAAACAAGATAGAGTGTTAGTTTCTGTAGTAGAAAAATATTCTACTAAAAATAAGGAACAAGAATTTTTAAATAATTTAAAAGATAATATAGAAGTGATTTCCTCCTCATCATCTTTTTTAATTACTATTAAAGTTACTGATTCATCAAGTATCAATACTATGAATTATGCAAATGAAATTGCTAATAGTTTAATAGAAATATGTAATACAGATCCTACTTTAAAAATATTATTTAAAGATTGTGTTTCTGTTATGTCACAAGCTAGTTTAGGTATATATAATTCTCCTAATAAGCTATTATATTTAACTATTTTTTTATTTGTTGGATTATTTGTTGGATGTGCCATATCTTTTTTATTAGAATTTACATCTAACAAATTTAAATCTTTAAATGATATATCTAGATATATAGATAAAAATCTTATTAATAGTCTAAATATTAAGAAAGATAAAGATATAAATGTTTTGTTAAGAGATAATAATTTAAGTAATCAATTTAGTAAATTATTTACTAATATTAAATATTTAAATAAATCAAAATTTGCTAATACAATAATGATTACATCTACTGATAAATATGAATATAAATCATTAACCTCATATTATTTGGCCTTACATGCAAGTTTGTGTAATAAGAAGGTATTATTAATAGATTTAAATTATAATATTTGTAAAATTAATAGTTTATTTGATATTGATTCTAATATGAGTATTTTAGATTATATAAATGGTAATTGTTCATATAAAGAAATGATTACTAATATAAATAATATAGATATTATAACTAGTGGTAGTAATATATCTAATTATAATATATTAGATTCTAAAGAATTATGTAATATTATTAATGAAGCTAAACTTAATTATGAATATATATTTATAGATTGTCCTAGTATTAATGAATCTTTAGACGTACTTTCTATATCTAAACAAACAAATTGCATATTTTATAATATTTGTTTAAATAAATATAAAAAAGATTTAATATTAGATAGTATTAATAGATTAAAAGAGATTAATTCTGATTTTATTTGGTTTAATATTATAAATGATAAGAGTAAATAGATAAATATATTAAAAAGTATTATAATTTAAAACCTTATATCGACACTCTTATTAATTAATAAAAGT